>DBFOUY010000265.1:0-4608 GCA_048365975.1 Eubacterium sp. | reverse complement strand
GGAAAAAATATTTCTTTCTTAAATATATTATCATTTTTTGTCGGCATAGCCGCTGCATTTACGGTTGACTATTTTATAATAAAATCAGGTAAATCCGAAAAGTTTGAAAAGGTCGGTATAGTGATATTTGCTGTTACGGGAATATTATTTGTACTCTTTTCATTTATGCCGCCGCTCATACCGCTTTTCAAAGACCCTGTCACATTCACCTATGGGATATAAGAGATGTTACCTCTTTGATTCCTCTGCCGACGTCCTCAACTCTGTGGGCATCTGAGCCTGTTGAAAAATCAACACCTGCGGATTTTGCAGCATCAAAAAACTGCTTATTGACACCTAACCCTTTTGAAGTATTCATTTCAAGAAGCATATTATGATTTTTTATATTTTCACATAATTCTTTGTAGGTATCATACAAATCATAGCTTGGATAAAGCTTGTGGCAGGTGATTAAATCAGGATGTGCAATAATATCAAAAATTCCGCTTTCAACAAGTGAATTTTCGAGTTCAAAGTATCTTTTATAAATATCGTCAGTATTTCTGCCAAGCCACTGATATTTACGTTGATTGAATGTCCAGTTATCAACCCAGTGTACAGAGCCTATAAGATAATCGAAAAATCCGTCTGAGATTAAATCCTTTATAAGCTCCTGATGCTGTTCAAAATAACAGATTTCAAGACCAAATGAAACCTTAACAGGATAATCTCTAACCCTTATTTCATCCGCAAGCCTTTTAAAATCATCAAGCTTCTGTGCGGTTTTCGCCTTACCGTTAAACCATTTTTTCTGATAAAGATTATACTCTGACGCTTCCTTGAAAGTTGGATGAAAATCCTTGAAACGTATGCTGTGTTCAAGAAGGCAGATTTCATCAAGCTCCATCTGTACAGCCTTATTTATAAATTTTTCTATCCATTCGACAGAATACAAGCCACGTTCAATATGTATATGTAAATCCTTCATAAATTAATTTTACTTATTATAGCCCTTCTTAAAGCGTTTTTTACCCTCAGCTCTGAATGCCTCGATACCACCCATCTTATCATAAAGCTCGGCAGCCTCAAGACAAATGTCAAGTGACAGATTAATACACTCCTCGCTCATATTATCAGCAGTATCAAGTCTTGTGTGATAATAGGTTTTAGGGTCATGATTAACACCGCAGAAACCAACAGCTTCAATACCATATCGTGAAAAGCCCTCAGCATCAACCGCACCTGGATAAATATCTGTTTCCTTCATTTCAATACCGCAGTTGACACCAGCCTCATAAAGAAGCTCACCTACTGCATTTGAATTTTTCTGAGTACCTGTACAACCCTGTGTGTAAATCTGGAGCTGTTCAATCTCACGCATAGTATCCATAGAAATAACAACGGTTTCAATTGCTTTAAGCTCATCCTCGTGGCGTTTTGCATATGCAACAGCACCACGCAGTCCTGCCTCCTCAGAGCCTGTCAGAAGACAGCACACCTCGGTATTTTCATATCTCTTATCATTTTCAGCCATTTCTTTAAGAACAGCAATTGATATGTAATCTGCAGTTAAATTATCATTAGCACCGTCAACAACAACTTTCCAGTTAATAAAGAAAAGAATTGCAATAAAAAACGGAATCAGTACAAGCTGAATTATGCCGATTATCAACCAGAATTTTGAAATATAAAGACCGCCTGCAAGGTCATAAATCAACCATATAACATTAAAAATACATATGCCTATTAATCCGCCGATTGAGCCTGCCATAACAGGTGCAAGAGCCTTCATTCCTCCATGAAGAGAATAAGTCCATTCATTAGCCGCATCGGTATGACCGCAGAAGATAATTCTTCTTTTAATATCACCTGTCGGCTTTCTGCGAGCCATAACATTTCTTGAAACCTTTTTTGGAAAAAGGAAATCAACATATTCCCTGTACATTAAAAATTCAATAATAAGACAGGATGAAGCAAATAAGGTAAGCACAACAGCCACTGCTGCAAGTGCAGAATTGTTAACAACTCCTCTGTATGTAAACCAGTAAAATATAACTGAAATAATTCCTATAATACCTGCAGGAGGAATCCACCCCATAAATGCATTAGGGTGCAGATTGAAATCCTCCATTTCAACCTCGTCAGCCCACTGCTCAAGCTCACTCTTTAAAAACTTCTGAGCTGAACGCTCGCTGTGGGTGCCAGGTGCACGTTCTTTAAAATTGTCGCATACATAGCGTATACCATCAAGCATATATTTATGAGTGCTCTCTGAAGCACCTTTTGTTAAACGCATAATAATTCTCCTAAAAATATATTGTATATATTATACATTAATAGCATTGTACTTTCAAGTTACAAAAATATCAAAACTTATATCAAGAAAAGTATTGACAATTTTGAAAAGTTAATATATAATACATTTCGCAAGATGTGGCCCGGTAGTTCAGTTGGTTAGAACGCTAGCCTGTCACGCTAGAGGTCGACGGTTCGAGCCCGTTCCGGGTCGCCACGTTTTGCTGATATGGCTCAGGCGGTAGAGCACATCCTTGGTAAGGATGAGGTCACCGGTTCAAGTCCGGTTATCAGCTCCAAGAGAACAATGACATCAGTTATTGTTCTTTTTTTATAAAACTTAATGAATTAAAGCTTAAAGTGTATAAAAAACATATAATTATAATTTTGAAAAAAGCAGGTTATAAAACCTGCTTTTTATTATGCCGAAATTCACTTAAAATACAATTCTCTATGATTCATTAACAACACTAAAGATACATAGATTATCATCAACAGTACAAACATAGAAATCGTCATCATTAATTCCTACGGTCAAATAATGCTTCATCATTTCCTGTGCTGTAAATGGCATTTCCAAATCATTGAGGGCATTAATTTTAACCCATTTCAGTTCGCCCTCATTACAGGAACTTATTCTGTCTTTACTGCATTTTAAGTCGGCGAAGAAATAGTAATTGAGTCTAAGCTCATTTTTTATATTTCTTATACACAAATATTTCATTTTAAAATTATCAAGGTCATGCTCTGTCAAGCCGATTTCTTCTTTCATTTCACGCAAAACAGCAAATTTGGCATCATTCAACTCATCTTTTTCAAAATGACCGCCTACACCACACCAAGAAGGTTTTACAACCTTAGAGCCGATACGATAAAGCATAAGCATTTCGTCATCACATTTTATGTATATGGTAGCCATATTTCTCAATTTTCCTGTCATATTACGAATCCTCTTCTTTTTGCTTCCGCAATGAGCTCAGGCTGAATCAGCGGATAAGTCCAATCATCAACCAAATCATCAGTTATTATGATTTTTTCTATTTCGCTGTACAGTTCTTTTTCAAAGTTTTTTATATCTGCAAAAAACAGCATATCAAAGGTTTCCTGTCCGTCAAAATTATCAGGTGCGGTAACCGAATACACACAAATGGGATTTATATCAAAATCAATTGCACCTGTTTCCTCTTTTAATTCACGCTCAGCAGTATCAGAAATATTTTCATTTTTTCCACGATGACCACCAGGAACCTCATAGGTATCTCTTTCTTTATGCTTACAGAATACCCATTTGCCATTATACTTGGAAATGATTACGGCAAATTTTAATTTGCTGTCATCAACCGAATCATAAAAATTAACCTTTGTCAAACTGTACATCCTTTATTCAAGCAAATCTTCAACTGTCTTTTATAATCTATATCTTGAAATCTCTTTTTTATTAAATTATATCAATACCGCAACATAATTGCAACTGAAACTTCCAAATATAACAAGCCCCTGAAATCTGTGCAGTACTATAGATTTACAGGGGCTGTTATTTACTTTAAGCATTATTTTTCAGTATTTTTTAATATTTCCGCTGCTTCTGAAAACAATTTATCTTTATCTGCGCCACAGTTGTTAACGTAGTTAATAAAGGTAGACAGTGAGCAGCAGTATTTGCCGTGTTCAAGATTTGAATACGAACGCAGTGAAACATCAAGATTTTCTGCCATTTCCTCCTGTGATATACCTAACTCTGCTCTTTTATTGGCAATCTCATTTTTCAGATAATGCTTCAGGTTTTCTGTTGCAGTCATTTTGCTCACCTCACCAAATGGGCTAACAAAATCCTACAATTTTTGACCACTGTATTCTATGTACTGCACTTCATATGCTTGTTGCCTTCTTCAAATAAGTAGTTACCTTTTTTCACTAAGGTAACGCATTATTTACAAATTTTATTCAAGCTGTTCAAATAAGCTTATTTCTTTTTTATTGCCAATATGTAACCGGTTGCAAATATTAACACTAATATAAAAAATGCCTGTTCCATAAGCAATGCCCCCTTCGGAAACAGAACCAATTATGAAAACTGATGTTCAATCTGTATAGGATGATTTATCTATTACCTTACGGTTAAGCTCAATTAATACAACCTTATTCTTTTCAATGCGTATTTCAAGTGACTTTTTGTTTGTCAAGGCAGCTTCAATAGCCTTGATGGTAGACTTATTCAATTTCATAATTAACCTTTCCGAGTATGCATAAATACCACGTTTATGAATAATAAAACAAGGACTACAAGTATTTTAATACTCATAGTCCTTTTTGACTGTTCACTCTTAACTCTTT
>DBFOUY010000264.1:0-3165 GCA_048365975.1 Eubacterium sp. | reverse complement strand
ATTCTGAATTTTTGCTTCGGTGATTTTTTAACCTTTTCCATAACCTCTCCTAATCATTGATTAAATATTTGCACTGTGCATAAAGTGTTTTGACTGCACTCACTGCAACAGCAATGCCTATAATAATTGATAATATGCTGTCAATCGCAAAGTTGATTTTTACAGATAATGTCAGACTGAGCAGTGTAGAAACTGTTACCCCACAGTCAAGAAAGCTGTCCATTATAAGTGTTTTATATACAGGTGATGAATGCTTTTTGCTGATTTTCAGGTAAACAATACCCATAATAAGTTTTGCAGCGGCTGTGACCGCAATTAATATTGCATATTTATAAAGGTATGAAATCGGCACAGGGTACATAAGCCTTTCAATGCCGTTATATGCAAAATACGCACCTGTAAATGCTAAAATCAGCCCTATTACAAAGGCTGCAAGGGACTGGGCACGGTTGCTTTTCCTCTCATCAAGCTTAATTGCTAAAACAAAGCCGCCAAGTGCGATTATGCAGGAAAATGTATCACCTAAATTATTTATTCCGTCGCAGTAAATGGCAAGCGAGCCTGAGCTAATGCTGACATAAAGCTTAATTAAAAACAGCACAAAATTTACGGTTAAACCAAAAACGGCTGCTTTAATGCCTGTCTTTTCCAAACTACCACCACCCGGAAATTAAATTATACCATAATTTGCAAAAAATAAAAATGAGTAATAGTGCACAAAATATAATCGGTGATTTTATGGACTTTGCTTATATAATTATTTTATCTTTTGTATCATTAGCTGTCTTATTCATAATTACAAAAATTATGGGCTTCAGGCAGATAAGCGAAATGAGCTTTTTTGATTATGTTATCGGTATTACAATCGGCTCAATTGCAGCAGAAATGTCAACAAATATTGACCTTGAATGGTGGAAGGGTATACTCGCAATGGTTGTATATGGTGCTGTCGGAGTGCTGATTTCTGTAATAACGCAGAAAAGCATAAGAGCAAGAAAATTTATTTCAGGGCAGCCGATTATAATTATTGAACGTGGCAAAATCAGTAAAGAGGGTATGAAAAAGGCACGTATTGAACTTGACGATTTGCTGGCAAGTGCAAGGACTAACGGCTATTTCAACCTTTCTGATATTGATTATGCAATAATGGAAACGACGGGTAAAATCAGCTTCCAGCCTGTTGCACAGAAAAGAGAGCTTAATCCAAAGGATTTCAATTTTGCACCTGAAAGAGAGGGACTTTTTATCAACGTAATTATGGATGGTCATATTATTGATGATAATCTGTCGGTTGCAGGTGTGACAAAAAAGGAGCTTGATAATATGCTTAAAGCCAAAGGCGATAAGCTTGAAAATATCCTTCTTGCAACAGTTGACGGCAATAAACAGTTGACAACCTACCTTAAGTAGTATACAATTCTCTTTATAAAGATAATAAATTATATATGAAATATTAAATCGTTTGGAGAATTGTTATGGCTGAAGAGCATAAGCATAACCACGGCGAGCATTGTGACTGCTGTGAGCACGACCATCATCACAGTGATGGCTGCGGCTGCGGTCACGACCACGCACACGAGGAGCTTGACAAAAAGGATTTTGCCTTTAAAGTCGGCTTTGGCGGTGCACTGCTGGTTGTGGGCTACATATTAAGTGAGCTTGCGGAAAAGGGAATATTGAACGTGCCTGAATTTGTGCCTCTTGTCTGCTTTGGAATATCATATCTGATAATGGGGTTTGGTATTATCAAGGAAGCAGTCGAGGGTATAATTCATCGTGATATTTTCAATGAAAACTTTTTAATGACCATTGCCTCGCTGGGTGCCTTTGCAGTGGGTGAATATACTGAGGGCTGTGCGGTAATGTTTCTTTTCACTATAGGTGAATTTTTGCAGAGCCTTGCGGTGCAGAAAAGCCGAAAGTCAATTAAAAATATGCTTGAGCTTAAACCGCAGCAGGTTACTGTTTTGCGTAACGGTGAGGAAAGTATTATTTCACCTGATGATGTTAAAATCGGCGATTTAATGATAATCAAGCCCGGTGAAAAGCTTGATATTGATGGTGAAATAACTGAGGGCTGTGCCGAGGTTGATATGAAAGCTCTTACGGGTGAGTCAATCCCTGTAACAAAAACAGCAGGTGATGAAATACTTGCCGGATCTGTTATTATTGATGGTGCTGTTACAGTTAAGGCACTAAGAGAATATAAGGACTCAACTGTATCAAAAATACTGGGTATGCTTGAAAATGCCGAGGATAAAAAATCAGGTGCTGAGCAGTTTATAACAAGATTTGCAAGGATATACACACCTATCGTCTGCCTTATTGCATTGCTTGTAATTATAATTCCGCCGCTGTTTTCAGGTGGAGAGTGGAAGGAATGGATATTCAGAGGACTTTCTGTTCTTGTAGTTTCCTGCCCCTGTGCACTTGTTATTTCTATTCCGCTGAGCTTTTTCGGCGGTATAGGTGCCTGCTCAAGAGAAGGTATTCTTATCAAAGGCGGTAATTACCTTGAGGCGCTTGCTAAGGTTGACACAGGAGTTTTTGATAAAACAGGAACTATCACCAGCGGAAAATTTGAATATGTTAACTGCGAATGTCATAATTGCCACTGCAGTGATAACAGCCACCGTGAGCTTTTGAAAATTATTGCAGCTTGCGAACGCTATTCAACTCACCCTATTGCAAAGTCAATATGTCTTGCCTTTGCACATTATGCAGATGAATGTGAGGTTAAGGACGCAAAGAACTATCCGGGCAAGGGCGTTTCCGCTGTAGTTGACGGTATTAAATACTATGTTGGCAATGAAAAGCTGATGCAGGAAATAGGCGTTGATTTTAAAGAAACAAAATCAATCGGAACAGCAGTTTATTGTGCGTCTGAAAAAGAATTCAAGGGCAATATCGTTTTTGCTGATATTATAAAGCAGGATAGCAAGGATGCAATTGCACGCCTGAAATCAATGGGCATTTCAAACACTGTAATGCTGACCGGTGATAAAGAGCCTATTGCAAATGACGTTGCAAAAAAGGCTGGAGTAGATGCCGTTTTTGCAAAGCTGATGCCTGCTGATAAGGTTGAAAGGGTTGCCGAGTTGCAAAGGCAGGGTGCAAAGGTGCTCTATACAGGTGACGGAATAAATGATGCACCTGTTATTGCTC
>DBFOUY010000263.1:0-4213 GCA_048365975.1 Eubacterium sp. | reverse complement strand
ATTGATGAAAAAATACCACTTGATACTATTTCATTATTTACATTTACAGAATATGCCCTGGCAGTGCCATGCCGTATTCTGTGGCTGACATCAACATACCAGCTTTCAAAATCAGCCTTGTCATAATCCTGAAAATTAAACAAATCCATAAGCTTTGGATATTCATCGATATCTGTGTATGGCAGGCAGTATTCTGTTTTTCTGTCAGACACCATTATGACACCTTCATCATAACAGTTGATACTATCGCCTAAATCCTCACATAAGCAGGAATTATAACCGATAACACTGATAAATTCGGCAAGCTCTGCCTTGTCAGCGTTTTTCATAGATATAGTAAAATCACCGTCAAGCTTTGAAATAATTGAGGTAATCTCACCATTTTCACATATTTGCCTGTAAAATACGGCAAAGTCATAATCAGTACCATATGCATTAAGCAGAGCTTTAATTCTGATAGAATATATATCTGTTTTTGTGTAGCTGTCAAATTCGTTTGGATTTTCAATTTTTTTAATCATATAGCCTTGGTAAAACTGCTTTCAATAGCTTTCTCGTTTCGTCAATATCACTGCTTTTAACAACACTTGAGCCTGAATGGATGTACCTGCATGGCAGTGAAACAGCCATTACTCTGCTACCTTTGCCGCTGGTTTGTATTGCTCCTGCATCATTTCCGCCTGCAATAGCTGTTTTAGTCTGGACTTTTATGTTATTCTCCTTTGCCGCAGTCATAGCAAGAGTATACAATTCTTTGTCATAGATTGTTCTGCCGTCCATAAAAGATACAACAGGACCATCACCAAGCACACAAACTCTGTCACCGCCTGTTACACCGCACAAATCAGCTGCTGTTGTTGTTTCAAGAACAACTGATATATCAGGCTGAACGGCAAATGATGTGCACATTGCTCCTCGCAGTCCAACCTCCTCCTGCACATTAAAGCAGAAATATGTGTCATATTCAATTTCACTTTTTATCAGCTCTATTAAAAGCATACAGCCTATTCTATCATCAAGTGCCTTAGCCTTGATAAATCCGTTGCCAAACTCATAATAATCGCTTTCAAAATAAGCATAATCGCCTGGATGCACATAATTCAGTGCATCCTCTTTGCTTTTTGCACCGATGTCAATAAAAAGCTCAGAAATTTCAGGCGTTTTTTCCATTTCAGCTGTGCTGAGCTGATGAACAGGCTTAAGTCCTATAACACCATTAACATTATTAATTTTTACAACTCTTCCTGCGATAACCTTGTTATCTATACCGCCTACTGTATCAAATTTAAGATAGCCGTCTTCTGTAATATTTGTGATTATTAGACCAACCTCGTCCATATGTGCACAGAGCATAACTTTGTTATCAGGTTTTTTTGCACCTTTTTTAAAAGCAATAATTGAGCCAAGATTATCTACGCTATATTCGCAATAGTCTTTGATTTCATTAATGATATAATCCCTGACAGCCTTTTCATCACCTGAGGATGAATTAATTAAGCAAAGCTCCTTAAGCATTAATCTCACCTGCCCTTTCTGCAATATAGGCTGAAATCAAATCACTTACAGCCTTAATATCAGCGAGGTCAACAACCTCAACAGCCTGATGCATATATTTTTCAGGAATAGAAATTAAAGCTGATTTAACACCGCTGCTGTTCACTGAAATAACATCAGCATTAGTTCCTGTCCTTCCAGACATAATTTCATACTGATATGGAATGTTATTTTTTTCGGCTGCTGAAACAAGCCTTTGTGATATAGACTTGTCCAGTACAGGAGAAAAGCCTATCATTGCACCCTTTGAAATTTCACCGCATTCGTTTTTATCACAGCCGGGAGTATAAGCAAATGAAACATCAACTGATATTGATTCATCAACATTTTTATCAAAGGGTCCGATTTTTGCACCACGAAGCCCAACCTCTTCTTGTGATGAGAACATAACAGTTATTTTACAAGGCAATTTTCTTAACTTGTCAAGTGCAAGAAGTATTGCACAAACACCTGATCTGTCATCAAGGCATGAGGCAGAAATAAGATTATTTTTCAGTGGTGTAAAATTTCTTTTAAAAGTTATTTTGTCACCCGGGGATACCATATTTAATAGCTCATCCTTTGTGTAGCCTGTGTCTATTGCCAAATTCTTAAGCTTTGGTGCTTTTTTTTCGTCATCTGCTGTCTGTAAGTGTGGCGGAAGAGTTGAGATTATGCCTTTTATCTCTTTTTTGCCCCAAACAGAAACCTCAAAAGCAGGCAGTGGTCTTGTGTCCATTCTGCTGCACTGGTCGAATTTAATAAATCCGTCATCAGTAATATATGTAACAACAAAGCCGATTTCATCAATATGTGCATCAAGCATAAAGTGATACCCCTCGCCGAAAGTACAGAAAACATTATTCATACAATCAACCCTGACATCACCATAAGGCTTTAAAATTTCTGACAGTACATTAACTATATTTTCTTCTGCACCTGACACACCAACAGGTGCAGTTAAAGTTTTTAATAAATTTAATATTTTTTCCATTATTCACCAAATCCGTTAACTAATTCTTTAAATTTTCTGCCTCTGTATTCAAAGGTTTTGAACTGGTCAAAGGCAGGGCAGGCAGGGCATAGTGTTACAACATCACCATTTTGAGCCTTTTCCTTAGCAATATTCAGTGCATTTTCAAGCACATCTGTTCTGATAATTTCTATATCACTATTGTTATAATTCTCATCACCAACTATAGTGTCATAAATCTTATCTGCAGTTGCACCGTTAAGCACAAGGAGCTTAACATATTTAAGAATATATGGCACCATTTCGCTCATATCGTTACCCTTATCAGAGCCGCCCATAATAACAATGATTTTTTTGCCGAAGGCTTTAAGACCGCTGATAACTCTTGATGGAGATGTTGCAATAGAGTCATTATAATATTTTACACCATTATATTCACGGATGAACTCAATTCTGTGCTCAACACCGCCAAAAGTCTGTGCAACAGCTTTAATGTTATCGACATCAACCATTCCCCACACTGCAGAAATGGCTGTACAATAATTTTCTATATTATGATTGCCAGGAATGATTATATCTTCCCTATTCATAACGTAGGTTTCTTCGCCATTTTCACAGTAAACAATATCACCGTTGTCTTTCATATAAGCACCATTTTCAACAGTGTGCTTTATTGAAAATTCAAAAAGCTTTCCTCTGACATCAAAACGCATATCGTGATATACACTGCCTCCTATGGAATAGTCACAGTCAGCATTGAGAATTGTTCTGCAATTATTGTTCTGATAAATTAAAATATTTCTCTTAGCGTCAACATATTCATCAAGACTGATATGGTGGTCCTGATGAGTACATTCAATATTAGTTACGACTGCAATATCAGGTGAATTAACAAGATTGCCCATTGTTAAAAGCTGGAATGATGATAGCTCAACAACTGCAATATCATTCTCTGTTATTGTTTCAAGCTCAGGCATAAGGGCCTTTCCTATATTACCGCCAAGGTACACATTATGACCTTGCTTTTCAAGCATTTTTGCAATAAGAGTGGTAGTAGTTGTTTTTCCGTTAGAGCCTGTTACAGCTATTATTTTTGAAGGACAGAGTTTAAAGAAAACCTCCATTTCTGTGGTTACCCTCTGACCTCGCTTTATGCATTCACCTATCCATGGGTTTTGAAAAGGAAGAATGCCGTGTGACCTGAATACTAAATCCATATCAGGCAGAATATCAAGATAGCTGTCGCCTAATGAAAATACAACACCAAGCTTTTCAAGTCTTTCACAGATTTCAGCACCGATATATTCCTTATCTCTTTTATCACAGGCATATACCTTAATGCCAAGCTTTGCCATAAATTCGGCACACGGCACATTTGCAACACCCATTCCCACAAATGCAACCTTTTTGCCTTTTAATTCATCAAAAAATTTTTTTGCTTTATTGTTCATATGATCTCCTTAATTTAATGCACAGAAAAATAATCACTTTTTATTTCTTTAAGTGTGAGCTTTTTCACTCTTTCCTCTAAATCAAGCTGGAATTGAAGCTTTTCACGGCTTATGTACTGCTCCTTAATCGGAACATCACAATTCATTACATAATTTGCAATCATCTGCTGGCACTTTGTTTCAACATTGCCTAAAAAATAAACTCTGCCTGTGCTCGGCTCACATATCGCAATGGCAATTTTCAGCTGTTCTTTTT
>DBFOUY010000262.1:0-5550 GCA_048365975.1 Eubacterium sp. | reverse complement strand
CACTGACAGAACAGGTGCTTTTTCACTGTCAAGCATTTCACAGATACCGTCTTATATTCCTACAATTCTGCTGTCT
The DNA here is from genome assembly GCA_048365975.1 of Eubacterium sp. Lineage (GTDB taxonomy): Bacteria > Bacillota > Clostridia > Oscillospirales > Acutalibacteraceae > Eubacterium_R. Next base: position 5,474 of record DBFOUY010000262.1, on the reverse strand, counting down.
ATTCTTTATGGTATTGCAGCTACTGTTATTTGTCTTGTTATAGGTTATCCGTTTGCCTATATTTTTTCAAAGTTTGGCAAGCGGCACCAGCAGCTTGTTATGCTTCTTGTTATGCTTCCAATGTGGATGAATTTTTTAATCAGAACCTATAGCTGGATGACAATTCTTGGTGACAGCGGTATTATTAATACAATCCTTACAGCAATAGGGCTTGAGCCTGCTAAGCTGATTAATACAGGTGGTGCGGTTATTCTTGGTATGGTTTATAATTTTTTGCCGTATATGATACTGCCGATTTATTCGGTTATGTCAAAAATGGACAATTCACTTATAGAGGCGGCACAGGATCTTGGCTCTGATAAATTCCACATTTTGCGCAGAGTCATTTTTCCACTGTCACTGCCTGGAGTTCTTAGTGGAATAACAATGGTTTTTGTGCCTTGCGTTTCAACCTTTTATATTACACAAAAGCTTGGCGGCGGTCAGATTGTGCTGATAGGTGATGTTATTGAAACCCAGTTTCAGAGTGCAAATAATTATAATTTAGGTGCATCACTTTCATTCGTGCTGATGATATTGATTCTTATATGCCTTGCCGTGATGAATTATTTCGGTGCAGATGATGAAAATGAAGGAGGAGTTATTATATGAAAAAGAAAACCTCCTTTATATCAAAATTTTATGTTGCTTTGATTTTTGTTTTCCTTTATGCACCGATTGCTGTTATGATGCTGTTTTCCTTTAATTCGACATCAAGCACTTATACCTTTGGCGGTTTTTCACTGCACTGGTATAAGGAAATGTTTAATGACACAGCGGCTATGCAGTCTTTAAAAAATACTGTTATTCTTGCAGTGTGTACTGCGGCTGTTTCCACTGTTCTCGGTGTGATGGCTGCAATCGGTTTGTTCAAATCAAAAAGCAGGCTTTATAAATCAGCAATGATGAATGTTACAAATGTGCCTATGATGAATCCTGAAATCGTTACAGGTATTGCAATGATGCTGCTTTTTGTATTTGCAGGCACAATTGTAAATAAAAGTGATGTGCTGGGCTTCTGGACATTGCTTATTGCACATGTAACATTTGCACTGCCGTATGTTATTCTGAATGTTCTGCCGAAGCTGAGGCAGTTTGATATGCACGTCTATGAGGCGGCACTTGATTTGGGGTGCAAGCCTGTCAAAGCATTTTTCAAGGTTGTTCTTCCTGAAATTGTTACAGGTATTATAACAGGCTGTGTTATGAGCTTTACATTGTCACTTGATGATTTCATAATAAGCTATTTCACAAACGGACCAAGCTTTCAGACCCTGCCTATATACATTTTCTCTATGACTAAAAAAAGAGTAAAGCCTGATATGTTCGCTTTGTCAACACTGATGTTTGTTGTTATTCTTGTGCTGCTTGTTGTTATGAATGTGGCACAGAGCCGTGCTGAAAACAAGGGTAAGAGTGATGCTAAATGAAAAAATTGATTTCAGTTCTTATTTCGTTTATTCTTGTTTTTTCAGTATTTCCTGTTACAATACTTGCCGATGATAAGTATTTCACTCAGGAGCAGATTGACTATTATAAAAATCTTGGCTTGCAGGGTACAACAGTCAATGTTTATAACTGGGGTGAATATATATCTGATGGTGAGGAAGGCTCAATGGATGTTGTTTCAGAATTTGAGCGTCTTACAGGTGCTAAGGTTAATTATACAAATTTTGAATCAAATGAAAATATGTATTCAAAGCTTTCCGGCGGCGGTGTTTCATATGACGTTATAGCACCAAGTGATTATATGATTGAAAGACTCATTGACGAGGATATGCTGCTGCCTCTTGATTATAACAATATACCGAATATTGAGCTTATTAATGAAAAGTATAAGCATCTTTATTTTGACCCTGACCAGTTGTATACTGTATGCTTCAATATCGGTACTACTGTGTTGATTTATAATAAAGCATTAGTTGATGAAGAGCCTGACAGCTGGGATGTGCTCTGGGATGAGCAGTACAGGGGAAAGGTGCTTATGTTCAATAATCCCCGTGATTCTTTTGCAATTGCACATGCAAGACTCAGTCAGGATTTTAATACTGTTAATGAGGATGAATGGATAAAAGCAGCTGAGCTGCTTGCTGAGCAGAGAGATAAGGTAAGCCCTGTTTATGTTATGGATGAGGTATTTAATCTTATGGAGAGCGGTGAATACGCTTTTGCAACCTACTACGCAGGTGATTATCTGCTTATGCTTGAAAATAATGAGGATTTGGGTTACTGCTATCCGCAGGAGGGTATCAATGAATTTTATGATGCCTTTTGTGTACCGAAATGTTCACAGAATAAAAAAGGTGCAGAAGCATTTATCAACTTTATGCACGAGCCGCAGGTGGCTTTTGAAAACTGTGAATATATATATTATCATTCACCTAATATCACTGTTGAGCAGAATGAGGAAAGCTCTCTCTACGGAGAGCCTGTAATTTACCCTGAGGAGAAGCTGACAACACAGTTTTTTAAAAATCTTCCTCAGAATATTATTGAGCTTGAAAATAATCTGTGGACTCAGGTGAAAAGCGGAAAGCTGTCTGTTGACAGTAAGTCCAGTGACAGAAAAATATATATTGAATGTGCCGTTCTTGCAGGTGCTGCAGTAATAGTTATAGCTGCAAAAATAATTTCTAATTCAAAAAAGAAGAAAGAACAGGATTTAAGTGATTTATATGATTAAATGTGCACTTTTTGACCTTGACGGAACTCTGGCAGATACTTCCGTAGATTTGGGAAGAGCAACTGCCTGGGTGCTCAAACAGTTTGGCAGAGAAGCAAAATGGACTGATAAGGACTATCGGACCTTTGTGGGCAACGGTGCAAGACTGCTGCTTGACAGAGCCTTTGAGCATTCGCTGAGTGAGTTGGAACTTGACAATGCACTTGAGCTTTTTAAGGTTAAATATAATGAAATTCTTCTTGATAATGCTGTGGTTTATGATGGTATTAAAGAGGCTCTTGAATGTTTAAAATCAAAAGGAATTAAGCTTGCGGTTGTCACTAATAAGCCGCAACAGTCGGCTGTTCTTATGGTTGAAAGCCTTTTCGGTAAGGATTATTTTGATTTCATTGTCGGTGCTGTTGAGGATAAGCCTAAAAAGCCTGACCCTTACTCAGCTAATCTTGCACTTGAAAAGCTTGGCTGTAAGGGCAGTGAGGCGATATTTTTCGGTGACAGTGATGTGGATGTTTATACGGCTAAAAATATTGGTGCAGAGGCTGTTGCCTGCTCATGGGGATTCAGGAGCTTTGAAAGCCTGTTTGCGGCAGGTCCATCTGTTATAATTGACAAGCCAAGCTATATTTCAAAACTTGTTTAGGAGTGATACTTATGAAAACATCTGTAAAAACAAAGAAAGCATTTTTAATAATTTTTGTTTTAGTTTTTATTACAGGTATTGTCTGCGGCAGTTATTTTGGTTCTAAAGAGCTTTGTAAAAGTAATTATTATAATATCAATAAAAAAGCAACTCGTTTTATAAAGAATGACGATTTATTTAATGACACCCTGTATTCTGTATTGAATGGTAATACTGACGGACTTGAAATTCAGTCTGTTGAAAACGGAACAGTTACCTATAATGCTAACGATGAACTGAAAAAGAAGAACATTAAATCTGTTTCAGGAAAAAACAGTGTTATTGATTACAGTCTTGATACATCCTTTTATGAGTCAGGCTATCTCTATTGTGATAATGCTGATAATCTTTTTCCCGTAAGTATTGACAATGAGGATTTAATGGAAGAGGAATACACAGAGCAGGAGGACGGAACTCTTATCAAGGGCAGTTACAAGGATATGAAGTCTTACAGTGAGCAGTGGCTTGTGGTTAAACAGATTAACGATAACTGGTATTATTATGAATACCGTAATTAATAATCTTAAGGAGGGAATTTTATGATTAATAGGTACAAAAATGAAATTCTTTTCTTTTATATAGCTGCAGCAGCCGCATTGCTTGCCGCTGTATTCTGTGATTTACAGCTTGATAAGCTGCTTAATAATACAGAAAATATTGTTGCCATATGGTTCAAGAATACAGGTGAAATTCCCGGAAGATTAATATGCCCATTAGCAGGAACTGTTTTGTTTTATACATATAAGAATAAGCTTCAGCAGATAGCAGGGGCACTTATCACACTTGGCGGTTCTGCTTATTTCGGTTACTATATAGGCAAATATTTTTTTATTGATGAAAACAGAATGCTGTTCAGCATTATCTATGGTTTAGGCTTTGGAGCAACCTGCCTGATAATAGGAAAGTTCATTAGCTTTTCTGATAAGCATCGTGATTTACTGAGGCAGATTGCTGTTTTAAGCATTATTATTATGTTTGTGCAGATTACTGCTGTTGAAGGTATGAAATATCTGTGGGGACGTGTGCGTTTCAGGGACTTGCTTGCCGCAGGCAACTATGATGCTTTTACTCCGTGGTATAAAATTAATGGCATTAACGGTAATAAATCTTTCCCGAGTGGTCATACAGCAGGTGCAGGTATGAGCTATCTGATGATGGCTTTTCCGTATCTTTCAGAAAAATGGAAAAAAAGAAAGACTGTTTGCTTTGCAATTCCTCTCATCTATACGTCTGTTGTGGCTTTCACAAGGCTTGTCATGGGAGCACACTATCTCAGTGATGTTGCAATGGGTGGTATAGTCAGCTTTACTATTGTTATAATAGCTTTCAGCCTATATGAAAAGAAGTTTTTTAAAGCAAACTGATAAAATGAATAAAAGCCTTGCAATCTTAACGATTGCAAGGCTTTTTTAATTCTTTTATTTTTACAGCTTAGCTGCTTTTGATGCAACGCCCAAAAGTGCAGCGTCACTGCCAAGGTGTGATCTGACTATATTGACATCTTTGAAATTATCCATGAGCAGGTTATAGATTTTTCTGTCAATAAGATCAATTACATAATCCTCATTCATAATTCCGCCGCCTAAAATTATAAGCGGAGGATTAAAAATATAAATAATATTTACAAGACCGACAATCATTTCGTCAATCCATTTATCAATAACTGATCTGATTTCCGGCTTCTGGAAATTTTCTTTTTCAAAAATTTCAAAGGCATTCAGATTAGTATTGTTTCTTTTATTAACGGTTTGAAGAAGTGCTTTTGTTGAGGCATAGCATTCATAGCATCCCTCACCGCCGCAGGTACACTGTTTTCCACCCACGTGAGTTATCATATGACCAAATTCGCCCGCAGATGACCCCATACCTTTGTAGAGCTTGCCGTCGAGGAATAAAGCACCGCCGATACCTGTACCATAAGTAAGAGCAACGAAATTATTCTTGCCTTTGCCTGGACCGAATTCTGATTCACCGAGTGCAAATGCGTTAACATCGTTTTCAACAAAGGTTTTAATACCTGTTTTATTTTCGATTGTCTTTTTTACCATCATTCCTGTATAATAGGGGAATATT
>DBFOUY010000261.1:0-3751 GCA_048365975.1 Eubacterium sp. | reverse complement strand
TTTGATTAATGAATCATTTACAAACTGTGCAGTACTGTTATATGAATATGCCCATTCGCCATTGCTAAAACTTCTTGCAATATCAAATGTCAGGCTTTTATATTTGAGAGTTAAGTCTGTTACTGTTTCACTGTAGCCAAATTTTTCAGCATCACCAGGCTTTTCATAATCAATAACAACCTTGTTAGCAGGAGGGGCTGATAATGCCATCTTGTTAAAGTAGCAAAGGTAGATAGTATTATTTTTAACATCATCCATTTTTATAGGATTATTATATTTAATCCAGCCACCCATTTGACCTGCATAGCGGTAACTGATTGTATCCCCAGTTTCAGGTCTTGGATTATAAAGGCAGAGATATCCGTTCTCTACATAATAATCAGGCAAATAAAACTCGTGATATTTTACCAAGCTTGTATTGCCGACATTATCCTTAACCCTGACAGCTATATAATTTAAAGAATCCTTTTCAATTTCAAAAATATTGCTCTGCTGCCATGTTGTTCCATTGTCAATGCTGTATTCAGATATACCTGACTCAGTATCTTCAGCAGGAATAGTTATAATTGTATTATTATCATCATCCTTAATATCGAATTTTTTAACAGAAGGTGCTGTTGAGTCAATTTTGTCAAGTGTTACTGTATCAAGCAGGGATATATTACCTGCACTATCCCTGACATATACATAATATGTGCCACTTGATTTTGCAGTATAAACATTATCCTGCTGCCAGGAATACACACCCTCTTCTTGACTGAAGCTATATGGACTCTCATGAAGACCTGATACCTCATCAGTTCCGTCAGCAATAATGTTAATCCTTCTTACCCAGTCAGAAGGATTCTCTGCAGTTACTGAGCCTGACGGCATAGATTCATCAAAATTATATTCAAGCAACACAGGCTCAGAAATATTACCAGCCTTATCCTTGGAATAAACAAAAAGCTTTGTAAAATCCTTTGAAGCTGCAAAAGTATTTTCATTCTGCCAATTAAATTCGTTAACATCAGATGAAAAGCTGTATTGTGCTACACCGGACTCTCTGTCAAATGAATTGGCAGTTAATACTGTATTTGCACTTATCCAACCGTTATTATCGCCCGTTACCTTGGGAACAGACGGTTTATCTTTGTCTATTTTATCAACTTTAACAACTGTTTCCTCTGATACGTTATCAAGATTATCTCTTGAGGAAATATAAACAGTTGTATTTTCTGTAAAAGTCTTTTTATTTGAGCTCTGCCAAGCATAAACTCCGCTTTCAGTAGAAAAGCTGTATTCCTTAACTCCCGATAATGCATCTGCAGAGAACACTGTTAATTCAACATCCTGATTTGTCCAATCATCATGGTTCATTGAAACATTTGAAATTACAGGACCATCATTATCAATATTATTAATATTAACCGTATATGTCCTTATATTATCTGCCTTATCTCTTATTGATACATAAACAGTACAGTTTTCTGAATAATACTTTGATTTAGTTGTGCTCCAGTCATATTTTCCCTTTTCTGTTGAAAATGAAAAAGGTGTACTGTGAATACCTGCACCGCCTGTATCAGAACCGTCAGTTAAAAATACTCTTACACTATCCTTTGTAAATTCGGTTTTGTCAACATTTACTTTAACAGTAGGTGCAGTTGTATCATTAGTATAATTAATTACTGTATAAGGACGCATTGAAGATGTTTCATGAGATCTTGAAGCAAAGGTGCGCCACTTATATTCCTGATCTGCATCGACCTCTTCACCACTGACAAAAACAACACCATCATTTGCAGTGCCATTAACCCACTTTTTTACGCAGTTAACCAAATTATAATTATACCAATGAGGACTGTTTGCCTTATCTGTTGATTTACCATTTATATTCTTCCAGTTAGTGTTAACAGTATCATCATAGTCAGGCTTATTATTCCAATTAATTTTGCTTTCAGTCCATCCACCCTTAACCATAAAAGGACGTACATAGGTTGAATCAGTGGCTTGAGTTGTTTCTCTTACCCAATGGTAAGCATAACTGATTTTTGCGCCTGGTTTTATAGCTGAGGGAATTTCAAATTTTTCATATACACGTCCATAACCATAATTTAATGACTTTCCAAATCCGCCTGTTGAGCTATTGCCATAGTTTGTAAGTAAACGAGTCGAGCTTACACCTGCATCAGCACTGTTGCTGAGGTTGCTTGTGGTAGGGTCAATTGTTACAGGATATACTGTACTTTCACTTTTAAGCCACTGCATAGGTACACAGACTGTGAGAATGTATGTATTATCATCAAGCTTTTCAAGCCTGTACTCGCAATCTGAGCGATGCTCATTTTCAAATCCATCTATATATTCACTGTCAAATGCAAATGGTGCTGAAAAAGTCTGTATTTCTCTCTTATTCTCAGCGTCTATTAAAGAAACTGTGCCGTCCTCATTAAGAATAGCTGAGCAATTTTTGGTTAATAGTTTAAATGAAAATTCGTTTTTATCTATATCAGAATCTAATACAATTTCATCCTTAACACCATTAAGCTGCGGATAAAACTTTAAATTTGTACCGCTGCCATAAATACTATTATATTCAAAAATCTCAAACTGCTCACCAAGTAAATTTGACGTATTCTCTTTTCCTTCTGCATCATAATCACTTTGCGGAATTATAGAATAGCTGAAATCATTATAATTTATCAAAACACCCTTATCAGAGCTTTTTGAAAAATTAATTCGATAATCATTTTGTCCGTTTGTAAATTCATATCCCAGTGATTTTAAAGCTTTATCTGTTTGTTTTTCTACAGAAATATCCTTTGCCTTAAGATTATCGTCTTCATCAACATATGTAATAGGTTCAGAAAACAAATATACTGTATTTGAGCCATCCTTATTATCAAAATCAATAATATTATGGTTATTAATCATTTCATCACTATTAAGTGCAACAGCACCATCAGTACTTACATAATCTTTCGCATACGCAGACAGCATTGACTGAATCCCAAGCAAATCCTGAAGTCGTGATGAACCCACTGTAAGTGTAATCAATGTACTAAATGCTGTTATAACTGATAAAACAACACACAAGATTTTCTTCCAAAGCTTATTCTTCACTGCGTTTTCAATATAAATATCCATCTACTCATCCCATTAATTTTAAATAATAAAATAATACTGAGATATTATAATAAAAAAATAACAGACTTTCAATAAATTTCCTTATAATTAATTACTCCTAATGAAAATATCATAAAAAATGCAGTACAAGATGTACTGCATTTTTTTATTTATTCTACTGTAACTACTTTGGCTAAATTCCTGGGCTTATCAACATCAAGCCCTTTATCAGATGATACATAATAAGCTAAAAGCTGCATAACGGTTACTGATGGAATTACTGTAAATTCATCATCAATATCGGGTAAATCAATAAAATCATATGTTGCATATGGCTTTAATGATTTTGTGCAAACTGTTATTACTCGTGCACCGCGTGACTGAACCTCTCTTATATTTGAAACCTGCTTTGAAGCCAGATTTTTCTGGGTCATAAGTGCGATAACAGGAGTATTTTTTGTAATAAGAGCAATAGTTCCGTGTTTAAGCTCCCCTGAGGCAAAAGCTTCACTGTGAATATATGATATCTCTTTTAATTTAAGTGAAGCCTCCAGAAGTGAAGGATAATCTATTCCCCTGCCAATCATAAATGCATGCTCAGCAGTCAGAAGACTTCCTGCAATATGATGGATTTTTTCTTTCT
>DBFOUY010000260.1:0-14699 GCA_048365975.1 Eubacterium sp. | reverse complement strand
AAAAACCTAGTAATATGGGAGGAAATTAATTATGAAAACTAAGCTTTCTAAAAGAATTCTGTCTGTTTTCCTTGCAGTTTTGATGATGGTTACATCTATTCCTATGGCTGCAGTTGCTGCTTTTGCCGCTAATTCCGGTGAGGCGATTACAGACGGATACATTGATGCTGCCAGAGAGCAGATGACTGCTTTAGAGGAAAAGCTTGAAACACCGAATGCTTCTTACAAGAAAGTTACTAATGCATACAATGCATATGTTAGCTGTCAGGAAGCGCTTGATGCTTATATGTATGGTGGTGTTTCTTCCTCTGTTATAGAGCAGGCTACAAGCAATCTGAAAACAGCGATTGCCGGTATTGAGGACTATACAGGCGATGCAGCAATCAATGCTGTTAACGAAAAGGACAGTACTGATTATTTAAGAGTATGGTCAGGCGACAGTGTTGATGCAAATCTCTATAAGAATGTTCTTTGGTCTGAAACTAATTTTAACACAGAGCGCGGCTCAGCAAATGGTGCAAATACCAGTGGAGCAAGTGCACCTAATGTTAAAACAATCTTGTATTATCCTGAGGTTACTCTCCTTTATGACGGCAAGAATATTCCTCAGGCAACAATGCGTGTTACCGCAACCGGTGACGGGGATGCCAGAAATAAGACAAGATATGTAACTGCTATTGAACTTAACAATACTGATGGTATTGTTCTTGATGACAACTGGAAGGGCTTTGACGGCGGTAACTTTGATGTTGCGTGGGCTTTGACATCTACTGATGCCTCTGAAAGAATTTCGTATACATCAGCACAGAATGGTGCAAAGGTATACCAGGTGTACAAAAGAGGCAATGTTTTTACAAGTGCCGAAATCACACCACGTAATGTTTCTAACATCTATAAGTTTACAGGCACTATGGACAGCAGTGAGCTTTATCGTGACATAACTCCGAGTGTAAGTGCAGCTTACGGTTCAAGCGGCGGATTTATTCCTGTTGGTGGTGATATTACTTCTACTGTTACAGGTAATACAAAAATCCATGTTGTTAACTTCAAGGCTCTTATTGATGCAGTTGTAGCTAACGGCAGCAAAATGAAGGCTGTAGATATTACAAATTATACACAGGGCGGTCTGAGCTACTATATCAAGGCTATGGATGATGCAACTGCTTTCAATCCTCTTGACTGGTTTAAGACATCAAATAACTATACAGGCTGTGCAAGCGAAATTAACAGACTGATCTCTGTTATGAATAATGCAGACACAAGCAAGACAAATGATGTATCTTATGATAATCTTCGCAAGGCTATGGACGCTAAAATGGGTGACTATAACAAGGGTGTTCAGCCGGAGGATTCAACAGATGCAAGCTGGGCAGCATTGAAATCAGCATATGAAACCGCGAAGGCAATTATGGCCGGTCTTACAGAAACAGGCTATAATGACCCTGCTGCTGCACAGGATGCTGCTGACAAACTCAGTGCCTGCAGTCTGGAGTTTGCTACTTCAAAAATTGATACAACAGAATTAGAAAATGTTATTGATTCTCTTTTTGCTTACGAGTCAATCTTTGTTCCTGAACTCAGAGCACTTGCAAATGCTGCTGCTGCTGAGGCACAAATTGCAGTATGGGGCAGTGTTGATAACTATCCTAATAATAAAGATGCTTTAAGTGATATTCCTGAAAATCAGGAAATTTATGCTAATGCACTTGAAAGTGTAAAAACAGCAGTCAGAAATCTTCGTTTCTCACCTGACAAGGCTACAATGACCTCTCATGGCAGATTTTCACTTAATACTGCAATTGCATTAATTGATTCTGTTGAAAATCCTACAGATTATAATAACTTTGCTGATTTAACATTAGCAGTTGAGAGGGCACGAGCTTATTCTGCAACTCTTAATAATGTTGAGCTTACTGATTATGCAACTCAGATGGAAAATCACAGAGCATTTATCGAGGATGTTGTTTATGCTTATAATAACCTCGAATATTCTTTCACAAAGATTCCTGACGGTACAGTTGCAAAAGTAGGCGGCAGAACAGAAATGACACCTCTTACCACACATGATACTTACAACTTCAAGGGTCAGTTCTCATATACAAACTCTGCTGTTATTATCAGAACAACACACGATGCAATCAGTGTTCCTTGGGGGCGTGCTACAGTAGGTGTTTCATCTGACTGTACTAATACAAACAGTGGTCTTGATAGTGTTACCATTAATGCTACAATGCCTAAGCTTGGCGGTCAGGATGGCTCTAACAGAATTATTTCATCAAATAATAACAGCTCTACACCAATTGCTTTATCTGATGAACAAAAAGCTAATTATACAGGTTGTCTGACAAACGGCAACTTTGAATTCAAGAATATTAAGTATTCCGGTCGTACACATAATAATGCTGCAGCTCAGGCTTTTGTAGCTTCTGACGGAACAAAAGTAAGTGCAGTAGATGCTGAAAACATTATTCTTGATGAAATGCTTACAATAACTGACGGTACTGCAACAAATCCTGCTCATGGTGTTGTAACAGTTTCACCTAATTCAAAGGATGCTGCGTGGGCATATGTAACAGGTGATTTGGTAATTAATGGTCCTCAGTTTGAGAAGCCTACACTCGGTGTTGCAACAACCCCTGTTAAGAGAACTTATAAACTCAACAGTAACTTTGGTATGGTTGGTCTTTTCAACACGCAGAATGGTCTTTTGAATTACAGCTACTATCAGTGGCTCACATCTGAATCATCAGGTGAAAAGATTAATATTAACGTTGAGGTTGTTGATATTTCAACATTAGTTGACCTTGTTGATGAATGTAACCTCATCAGCGAGCCTGCTAAATATACAGAAGACAGCTACAGTCGTTTCACAACTGCACTTAAAGAAGCTGGTTCAGATATTGACTATACTGAGTTATCTGCAGACAGAATTGTTGAAATCTGTGAAAGCAGATATACAAATCTCTGGAGTGCATATAAAGCGCTTAAGCTTAAGACTTATGTAGTACAGTTTAAGTATATGGATGCTAACGGCGTTGAAAAGACAACTACATTGACTCCTACACATGGTGATGCTATCTCTTCAAAGCCTGTATATCTCAATAACTTCAATAAGATTAATCTTGTTGATTATATTGATGGTAATTACACAATGCAGCCAATCGGATGGTCACCTGAGTTTGATATTGATGCTCCTATTACAAGCGATATCACTTATGTTGCACAGTACGAAGCAGTGCTCAATTCTGCTGATTTCACGGCATTCAACGCAGCTAAAAATGCATTTGTAAGTGCACTTGTTGATAATAAATTCACAGCTTCATCATTAAAGGCAGCAGCTTCTGAGATTGCTGAGCTTGTTTACTTTGATGAATCAGCTCAGGTTGATGTAATGGCTGACAAACAGCCTGAAATTGATGCTGAAACCGCCGTTCTTGAAGCACAGCTTGCTTCACTCAAGGCAGTTGATTATGATAAGTCTGTTGCAGATGCAGTTAAGGAGCAGATTGCTCTTGCTCAGAAGACAGACCCTGATATGTATGACAGCAATGTGACTCTTGATAATGAGGAAACTGTTTCAATCTGCGGTAAGGATATTGTAGGTCTTGTATTTGAAACTCAGGCAGACCTTGATAAGGCTATTTCTGATGCTGTTAATGCAATGATTCCAAAGGTATATGACATTTATCTTAATGGTGTTAAGATTGGTACAGGTGCATATGGTGAGGCTGTAGTTATCAACAGTGACGGTGTTCTTTACAATAACGTGGATGATCACGATACTGATACACTCGATGGTGAAAGCTGGGCTGCTTGGAACTATCACTATAAGGCTAATACTTCACAGTCAGTTGATAAGTATATGTTCACAGCTAAATCTATCGGTTTTGTAGTTCGTGGTGATGCATATGTTACCTCAACTCCCGCTGATGCTCCTGATTCAAATTATCTTGTAACAATCAAGGATGCTAACTCAGACAAGGTTCTTCTCGCGGAAGTTACATCAGGCGAATACACATTACCAAAGGCACCTGCAAGACCATATTACAACTTTGTTAAGTATGTTGTTGATGGTACAGATTACAATGTTGGTGATGTAATCACTGTAGCAGCTAACACAACAGTTGAAGCTGTTTACGCTGCTAAGGAAGAAAATACTTTCGACATTCTCTTTTACGATGGTTACGATAATTGTATTGGCGGTGCTCTTGATGAAGATCAGAGCGTATATGCTGCTAAGTATGATGATGTTGTTACATTTACATCTGAGAGCGCATATTGCTGGGCAGATTCAAGAGTAAGTATGGATGGTGGTGTAAGTTATTTCACAGTTCTTCATTATGGTCCTTCTTACAGCTTCAATGTTTATAAATCAATGACAGATACAGACGAATATTATGGCGGATTAGTTGCTCTTTCACTGGATGATTATTATAATCTCCAGAGAGAGGATCAAGGTGATGTTCTTGAAACTCCTGATGGTGTTAAAATTGATCCTGTTTCAGGCAATATTGATGATGGCTATGTATATTCAGAGGCTAAGCCTTTTGTAGCTGCTCATAATGTTCCTGTTCCTAAGTATTCAGACAGCAATGTTGATAAGTTCACATTAATCGGCTTTACTGCAGCACCTGCAGGTTACACAGTTGTTGAACACGGCTTCCTGTTTACAAAGAATGCTGATGTTACATCTATGACTGTTGAAGATGTTGATATGAAGAATGTTGTTCGTATGAAGTCTTCAAATACAACTGTTGGTGATCAGTTTGTAGTTGACGTTAAGAATCCTGCTTCATCAGTTTCATTCAAGTATTCAGCTTATGCTATTGTTAAGGATGCTGAAGGCAATACATCTTATATCTATTCAAATATTATCGACGGCACAAATAATTTCTAAGAAGGAGGGTTACAAATTATGAAGAAGTTTTATGAAGAACCGGAAATGATTGTTCGTAATTATGTTTTACCTCCAAATGATGTTGTTACAACCAGTGCAACAGGCGGTAATACAGGAAGCGGAAGCCTTGAAGGCGGAGATGAATTTGATCCGTTTGCAGATTATTTTGAATAATAATTGATTTAACACCCTGACGCAAGTCAGGGTGTTTTTTTCTTTATATGAATATTTAAAACATATAAGTTAAAAAATGTTATAAATTTAACAATTTTGTTATTTGACTTATTATAAGTTATATATTATTATATTAATGATTATATTAGTGGAAGTGCGGCTTATGAAAATATTAATTGTCGGACTGGGTCTTATAGGTGCCAGTCTTGCAAAAACACTTAAGAAAAATACTAAGCATCATATTATGGGATGGAACAGAACCACATCTGTGTCACAGCGTGCTCTTTCTGACGGTGCAATTGATGAAACAGGGGAGCTTGATGTATTGATTCCTAAAGCAGATGTTACAATAATTAATTTCTATCCTGATGCTATTGTTCCTTTTATTAAGGAAAATAAAGAATTATTCAAACAAAACAGCATAGTTACAGATTCATGTGGTATAAAGACAAAAATTTGTGCTGAGCTTGAAAATGAAGAGTTTGATTTCTTTTTTGTCGGCGGTCATCCGATGGCAGGTCGTGAGGTCAGCGGCTATGATAATTCACTTGACAATCTTTTTGATAAGGCTTCATTTATTTTTACTCCGCTTTCTTCAACTCCGAGATATATAACAGATGCGCTGGTAGGTCTTGCACAGGAAATGGGATTTGCCCGAACAGTTGTAACAACTCCTGAGCATCATGATGAAATGATTGCTTTCACTTCTCAGATAGCACACGTGCTTGCATGTTCATATGTGCTTTCACCCTTAGCACCTTACCATTCAGGATATTCCGCAGGCAGCTACCGAGATGTAAGCCGTGTTGCAAGAATTAATGCTGATATGTGGACAGAGCTTTTTATTGCAAATGGTGAACCACTTGTAAGGGAAATAGATGATTTGGTTTCAAATCTTATGAAATTCAAGTATGCAATTGTCAATAGTGATGAAAAAAAACTTCACGATTTAATGGAAAAGGGTAACAGAATTAAAGAGGAAATCGGTTAATGAAAAAGCTGACGGTTAAGGTCAATGACCAGTATGATATATTAATAGAAAAGGGTCTGCTGTCAAAGTCAGGCGAGCTTGTAAGAGCTGTTCTTAATTGTAAGAAAATTGCTCTAATAAGTGACACAAATGTATATCCTATTTACGGAAATACTGTTAAAAATTCGCTTATAGCACAGGGTTATGAGGTATTTGAATATATTTTCACAGCAGGCGAAGGATCTAAGAAAACCTCAACAGTAGTTGAAATGGTTGAGTTTATGGCTGAAAAGCAGATGACCCGTGAGGATGGCGTTGTTGCTCTCGGCGGTGGTGTCTGCGGTGATATGGCTGGATTTGCTGCTGCGATTTATTTGAGAGGCATCAGGTTTGTTCAGATACCTACATCTCTGCTTTCGCAGGTTGATTCATCGGTCGGTGGTAAAACAGCGGTGGATTTGCCGCAGGGCAAGAATTTATGCGGTGCATTTCATCAGCCGAGTCTTGTTATTATAGACCCAGATGTGCTCGAAACACTCAGTGATAAGTTTTTTGCTGACGGAATGGGTGAGGTTATAAAGGCAGGATGTATTAAATCCGAAGTTCTTTTTGAAAGACTTGTAAATGAAAATCCAAAGGATTTTATCGAAGATATGATTTATGAATGTCTTGATATAAAAAGACAGGTTGTTGAGAATGACGAAAAGGAGCACGGAGAACGTGCACTTCTGAACTTTGGTCACACCTGCGGTCACGCAATTGAAAAGCTGTGGAATTTTGAAACCGTAACACATGGTGAGGCTGTCGGCATCGGTATGGTGATGATAAGCAGAGTCGGTGAAAGGCTCGGAATAACCGAGGCAGGAACTGCTGAAAAGATAGTTGATGTTCTTAAAAAGAACAATATGAAGATTTCAGATATTCACAGCACTGAAGAAATTGTGAATGCTATGAGTGCTGACAAGAAAAGAACAGGCAGTGTTATGAAATTTGTTATGCTAAAAAAAATAGGCAACAGTTTCATTTACCCTGTAAATAATGATGATATAGCAGGAATTTTTGGAGTATAAATTAATGAGCATTGTTGAAATTGAAAATTCTATATTAGCAGGTGAGGTTGTTGTTCCTCCTTCAAAATCGGCTGCTCACAGAGCATTGGTATGCTCGTTTCTTGCAGGAGGCGGAACAGTAAAGCCTATTATTAATTCAAATGATATGCGTGCAACTGTCGGTGTAATTAACTCATTAAAGAATAATGAAAAAGTGCTTAATTGTATTGAGAGCGGTTCAACAATGCGATTTATGATTCCTGTTGCGGCTGCACTGGGAAGAAATGTAAAGTTTGTTGGGGAGGGCAGTTTGCTTTCACGTACACTTGGTGAGTATATGGAACTTTTGCCAAAGCATAATGTAGCGGTTAAGAGCAACGGATATTTACCTCTTGATATATCAGGCAGACTCACTAACGGAAGCTATGAGGTTAATGGTGATGTGAGCAGTCAGTATATTACAGGTCTTCTGCTTGCACTTGCAAATGTTGATGGTGACAGTGCTGTTATTTTGAAAACTCCTCTGCAGTCAAAGCCATATGTAGATATGACTGTTAAGGTTATGGCTGATTTCGGGGTAAATGTTACAGAAACAGATTTTGGATATTTAATTCACGGAAATCAGAGCTTTAAACAGCTTGATTATACTGTTGAAGGTGACTGGTCACAGGCTGCTTTTTTCCTTGTGGCAGGAGCAATCGGTGGTAAGGTAAAGGTCAAAGGACTTGACATTAATTCAACTCAGGGTGATAAAGAGATAATTAATGTGTTGAAAAAATTCGGTGCAAAGGTTACATTTGATGATACATCTGTGTTGTCAGAGAAAAGTGAGCTTTTTGCAGCAGATATTAATGCAGAAAATATTCCTGATTTAGTGCCGATAATTGCTGTTCTTGCTTCATATGCAAAGGGTAAAACAGTTATTTATGGTGCTGAAAGGCTGAGATATAAAGAATCAAACCGAATTGAAAGTGTTGTCTCAAATCTTAAGGCAATGGGCGTTGATGCAGAGGAAACAGCAGACGGTATAATAATTAATGGTGAAAACAAGCCGTCAGGTGCAGATTTAAAGGGTTATAATGACCATAGAATTGTTATGGCTTTTTCTGTTGCAGGGTTGTTTGCCGAGGGTAAAACAACTATTGATGACGCAATGAGCATTAACAAGTCATACCCTGATTTCTTTGAAGATTACAATATGCTTGGAGGTAGAGCAAATGTCCTCTAACTTTGGAAATAATATAAAGCTTTCCATATTCGGCGAAAGCCATGGCGAGGCAATCGGCTGTGTTATAGACGGTCTGCCCAGCGGTATTAAGCTTGATATGGATAAAATATATCTTGATATGTCAAGACGTGCACCGGGTAAGGATAAAACAGCTACCCCAAGGCTTGAAAAGGATATTCCGCATATTCTGTCAGGTGTGCTTGATAATGTTACAACAGGTGCTCCGCTCGCTATGGTTATTGAAAACACAAATACAAAGAGCGGTGACTATTCAAATTTAATGACTGTTCCCAGACCATCACACAGTGATTACCCTGCTTTTGTTAAGTACGGTGGTAATAATGATGTAAGAGGCGGCGGACATTTCAGCGGAAGACTGACAGCGCCGCTTGTTTTTGCAGGTGCAGTGGCAAAGCAGATTTTAGCTCTGCAGGGTATAACAGTCGGTGCTCATATTGCTAAAATCGGCAGTGCCGGGGATGATATGTTTGATAAGAATAACATAAGCACAGAGCTTCTTGAAAGGTTGTCATCAAGTGCATTTTCAGTTATATCTGATAATGCCGAGGAGCAAATGAGAACTGAGGTTGAAAAGGTGCGTATGGACTGCGACAGTGTCGGCGGTATTATTGAATGTGCTGCTGTGGGTATGCCTGTTGGTGTAGGATCAAACATTTTTTCAACAGTTGAGAGTTATTTAAGCTCAATTCTTTTCGGAATACCTGCTGTTAAGGGTGTGCAGTTCGGAGCAGGCTTTGATTTTGCCGGAATGACAGGCTCTCAGGCTAACGATACCTATTCTGTTAAGGATGGCGAGGTTGTGCTCAACAGTAACAGCAACGGCGGCGTTATAGGCGGTATGACGTCAGGTGCGCCTGTTGTGCTGAGTGTTGTAATAAAGCCGACACCATCAATCTCAAAGCCACAGAAAAGTGTAAATCTTCAGACAATGACTGATGAGGAGCTTGTTATTAAAGGTCGTCATGACCCATGTATTGTGCCGCGTGCAGTGCCTGTTGTTGAAGCTGCGGTTGCATTCGGACTGCTTGATTTAATGATGTAAAAAAGGACTATTAACATAAATGGATTTATTGGAACTTAGAAACGAAATTGATAAAATAGACAGTGAGCTGATACCCCTTTTGCTGAAGAGAATGAGTATTTCAGAAAAGGTTGCTCAGTATAAGGTTGAAAACGGGATTCCTGTTCTTAATGAAGAGCGTGAGCAGGAAATACTTAATAATGTTGCTGAAAAATGCGGTGAACAGGGTGAAACCATAAAAACTGTTTTTTCTGCAACAATGGATGCCTCAAGGGCGCTTCAGCACAAAATAATCGGCGGCGGAAAAGAGCTGAGAGAGCTTGTTGAAAATTCACAGATTGACGGCAGACTGACTGCAAACGGTGATCCTGTTGCCTGTCAGGGCGTTGACGGCGCATACAGCGGAATTACTGCAAATACGCTGTTCCCTGATTCTCCTGTAAAGTATTACAAGCAGTTTGAGGATGTGTTTGAGGCAGTAAACAAAGGCGAAGCAATATACGGTGTAATTCCTGTTGAAAATTCCACAGCAGGCTCTGTTCATGAGTCATATGACCTTATAATGAAATACAGATTTTATGTTGTCGGTGCATATGATTTAAAGATTGAGCATTGCCTTTGTGCGAAAGAGGGTACAGCATATGAGCATATTACAAATGTATATTCTCACCCTCAGGCACTTTCACAGTGCGGTAATTTTCTGAAAAATTTTGATTTTACAGGTATTAACTTTTCAAATACTGCTGCGGCCGCAGAGTATGTTGCAAATTCATCAAAAAATGATATAGGTGTTATCTGTTCTGAATTTGCAGCAAAAAAATACGGACTTAAAATATTAAAAAGAAATGTTCAGAATAATAATAATAACAGAACAAGATTTATTGTTATTTCAAAAAAGCTTGTTATCAGCAGTGATGCCAACAAGATTTCTTTGATTTTTTCAACTGCAGATAAAACAGGCTCGCTTTACAGAGTTCTGGGCAGATTTTCAATGGCAGGTCTAAATCTGACAAAGCTTGAGTCAAGACCTATTGAAAATGCGAATTTCAACTATCATTTTTATGTTGATGTGTCAGGCAGTGTCAAGCAGCAGTCAGCTCTTGATCTGATGTGTGCACTGTACGACGAGCTGCCTGAGTTTGAGTTTTTAGGTAACTTTAATGAGGGCTAATAATTTATCGGAGATGAATTTGTGAGACAGCAAAAACGCCACAGAACAAACTTAATATCTACGATAGTAATGCTTGTTATGGCGGGAATATTGGTGTTTCTTTCCGTTGTGCTTTACAATCATACAAGGCTTGAGGTAAGGTTTGATACACTGATAAGCTGGCTGAATCAGATTGATGATGCTATTGTGCAGCTTGATTCAAATGTTGAGATTGTAATTTGTATTTTTGCTCTTTATATTGCAAAATGTCAGCTGCCGATACCTATGGGCTTTCTTTGTGTAATATCGGGCATTGTTTTTCCGCTTGGTCAGGCAATTATTATAAATATTCTGTTCTGTTCCTTTTTCTTTACTGTAAAGTATTTTGAAGGAAAGTTTATAGGCGGCGGCTGGACCGGTATGATACTCGGTATCAAGCAGCTCAGATTTGTTAAGGAATGGATTCAGTTTAAGGGTAACGGAAATCCTTATGTGCTTTTCGTTTCAAGGCTTGTTCCGTCAATACCGCTTGGTATGGTTTCAAAGTATTATGGCTCAATGAAGTATGATTTTGTTTATTATACGCTGCTGAGTCTTCTGGGTCTTGCACCGAGATTATATATTTATACTAAAATCGGTTCAACAATTTATAATCCGTTTTCAGTTCAGTTTATTGTTCTGCTTATGGTTATTGTTGCTTTTACCGGTATATCAATTATTACATTTAATGTTTTTTATGGCATTAAGTCAAAGCAGATGAATCAGACATTGTTAATTTATTCCGAAAAGGAAAAGTATAAAATAGTTTTATAATTGCAAAAGGAGAGAATTATGAAAGCAAGTGAATTAATCATTAAGTTGGAAAATGGTGAGCTTGACGACTGTTTAAAAAGTGTCTATGTAACTGATGAGGCTGTTGAGGAGCAGAAGCCCCGTTACATAAGAACGGCAAAAAAGTTTATTGAGCAATTTGATGATGCCAGAGATGTAATTGTTTTAAGCGCTCCCGGCAGAACTGAGATTTGCGGAAATCATACTGACCATAATAACGGTAAGGTGCTTGCGGCTTCAATTAATCTTGATGCTATTGCAGTTGCCGCAAAAAGTGATGCTGCAATTATCAATGAGAAGAGCGAGGGCCATTCTCTTAATATAGTTGATATAAGCAATCTTGAGCCTGAAGAAAGCGAATACGGCAAATCAGCTTCTATGATAAAAGGTGTTGCAGCAAGACTTAATAATCTCGGCTATAAAATTGGAGGTTTTGATGCTTGTACAACAAGTGATGTTATGGGCGGTTCAGGTCTTTCTTCCTCTGCTGCATTTGAGGTGTTAATCGGCAATATCATTTCACATCTTTTTAATGACGGCAATATTGATGCTGTTGAGATTGCAAAGGCTGCTCAGTACAGTGAAAATGTATTTTTCGGAAAGCCTTCAGGTCTGCTTGATCAGATGGCTTCATCTGTCGGCACATTCGTAAATATTGATTTTGAAAATACCGAAAAGCCTGTAATCAGAAAGATTGACTTTGATTTTGCAAATTCAGGATACAGTCTTTGTATCGTTGATACCCACGGCAATCACAGTGATCTGACTGATGATTATGCTGCTGTAAGGGGAGAGATGGAGGCTGTTGCTAAGGCAATGGGCAAAAATGTTCTGCGTGAGGTAAGCTTTGATGATTTCAAAGCACAGATAGGAAGTCTTATTAAAAAGACAAATGACCGTGCAGTTTTAAGAGCAATGCATTTCTTTAAAGAAAATGAAAGAGTTGACAGTGCTGTAAATGCTCTTGAAAGCAACTGCTTTGAGGAATTTTTAAATATTATTACAGAGTCAGGCAGATCATCATTTATGTATAATCAGAATGTTTTCACTCCTGCTGCTCCGCTTGAGCAGAAGCTTTCTGTTGCACTCTGTGTTACTGATGATATGATTCCTTTTGGTTACAGAGTTCACGGCGGCGGCTTTGCGGGAACAATTCAGGCATTTGTTAAAAATGCGGATTTAGAGGCTTACAGGAAGGTTATGGACGATATTTTCGGTGAAGGTTCATGTCACGTGCTGATTATAAGACCTGTGGGCGGAACAAGAGTTATTTGATTTTAATTTCATAAGATTGAATAAGAGGAGCAATAACAGTGAAGTACATATTTATAGTTAATCCCATTGCAGGCAATGAGGATAAAAGTATAATTTTTGCAAGGATGAAATCAACCTTTCGCCAGATTGATGATGAAATGATTATTGAGTCTACAAAATATAAGGGCGATGCAGTAAACATTGCAAAAAAGTATTCTGAAAAATACGGCAAGGACTGTGTTATTGTGTCCTGCGGCGGTGACGGAACTGTTCACGAGATTGCAAACGGTTTAGCCGGAACAGACACTCCTATGATGGTGCTGCCGCTTGGTACAGGCAATGATTTTGCTAAAAAAATTTACGGCACAAAAAAGATTAATGTTGAAAATGTTGTTAAAGCTTTCGGTCTTTACAGCGGAAAGATAAAATATAATATAAAGCCTGTTGACCTTATTGATTATAACGGCGAAAAATGTATTAATGTTATGAGCTATGGACTTGATACAATGGTTGAAACAATCGGAAGAAGAGTTGCATCTAAGGTCCCTGCACTCGGTCATCAGGCATATAATATTGCTATTTTTCCTGTGCTTATGAAGCCGCTTCATTACCGCATTGCATATGATATTACCTGTGTTGATAAAGAAACAGGTGAGGAATATAATATGCGTGATGATAACAAGGATTATGCCCTTTTTGCAATCTGCAATGCCAGCTATTACGGCGGTGGTTTTTGTCCTGCACCTGATTCGGTGCTTGATGACGGTCTTCTTGATTTTGCTCTTGTTGACGGTATGCCGCTTTATAAGGCACTTCCTCTTATCCCGAAATATGCGGCTGGTACATTAACACCTGAAGACAGCAGTGCGGTTCATATGGGTTATATTAAGTGCGGTAAAATCTGGTCTACTGATGATTCTTATCTTCTCGGAAATTGTGATGGTGAGAATTTCCATTATACAGAGGTCAGCTTTAAGGTTGAGCCAAAGGCACTTAAGCTTTGTGTTTTAAAGGATTATTAAACATAAGAATTGAAATTTTGATTGTATTTTAAAAATCTGAGAACATTTGTAAAACTCCTTCATAGTATGTTATTGAAGTTTACTTCAATATTTTATGAAGGAGTTTTGTTATGCCTGATAATCCTATTCTTGAAACAGGTGAAAGACGCATAAATGAAGCAGTGTGCATTGACACAAAGCGTATTTTTGACAGCTGTGTCAGCAAGGACTGCCTGGAGGATTTAAGAGTTACATTCTTCTCAAAAAGCCAGAGGCTTATTGATGAAGCAGTTACAGTAAAGACGAGAGATTGCTGTATTGAAGAGGTCAGCATTGATGTTGAGGAGGTTCCTTTTAACAGGGGATTCTACAGTGTTGATATTACTTTCTATTTCAAACTGTGCTTTGATACCTATGCAGCTCCGTGTACAACTCCGCAGGTAGCAATCGGCTTTGCACAGTTCAACAAAAAGTGCATACTTTACGGCAGTGACGGCGATGTTAAGGTATTTGTATCAAATCCATGCAGTGAAGCACTTGACTGCCCTGTAGCACCGCAGTACAGTAATCCTATTGCAAAGGTGCAGGCCGTTGACCCTGTTATTCTTTCAACAGATATTTGCGAAGCATGTGACTGCTGTGTATCAGTCTGCTCATCCTTCCCTCAGTCAATTCTCAATTCTATGGAGGATACTCTGCCGTCATGCGGTGCATCAAAGGCTATTCTTGTAACTCTCGGTCTGTTCTCAATAGTTCAGATGGAAAGAGATACTCAGATTCTTATCCCTGCCTATGATTATTGTGTGCCTGACAGAGAGTGCAACTGTAATACCTCTAACCCTTGCGAAACCTTCCAGGGCATTGATTTTCCTGTGGATGAATTTTTCCCTGTTGACAGGGATGGCGGTTGCTGTATACCCTGCGATAAAAACTGTCAGCCTGAATAATGTCAATAACTGAAAAAATCCTGCTTTATGCAGGATTTTTCAGCCTGTCGAAAAAGGCACAGCATAAAGCTGTGCTTTTTGTTATAGATATGGTATAATGATATTGGGTGAAGAAAGTGATAGTAAAAGGACGAGAAAATCGAAATCAGATAGAAA
>DBFOUY010000259.1:0-25320 GCA_048365975.1 Eubacterium sp. | reverse complement strand
AATCTGAATTCTTGCGGTAATCAAGACGGAAAATTCTGTCGCCGTTGCCGTCATAAAGCGCAGCCATAAGGAGAGAACCGTTCTCTTTAACTGCCTTTAAGCGATTTTCATTATCGTATGTGTAATCACGGACTTTCTCAGTATCATTGCAAGTTGTATTCTTGAGATTGCCGTTTTCATCATAGGTTAAGATGATGTGAGTCTGCTTGTCATCTTCGCAGTCACTTTCAATATCAGTTATCTGACTGTTATCATTGTAGGTGTACTGAATATTGCAGAGGATTTCTTCACTGCTTGTTTTAACTGCACTTAAGCGGTTGCCTGCACCGTCATAGGTGTAAACCATCTGCGTTTCTTCAACAAACTCATTGTTTTCAGTAACTGTCTGGTTTACCTTAACAAGCTGTGCACGCTCGTCATATTCATACTGGCTTACTTCAATGCGTCTGCCATTCTTTGCAGCCTCGCCTGTGATAAAGCCTGACTTGTCATAAGTATATGCAAATGATGAAAGCTCTTCCTCAATATTGTAGTATGGGTTCTTGCCCATATTAACAACCTTGATAACATTGCCCATATCGTCATATTCGATAGTGGTGTATGTGTTATTCGGTCTTGTTACCTTAACAATATTGCCATTTGCATCACGTTCATATTTTGTGATTTTACCCTGTCTGTCCTTGATTTGTGTTAACTGATCAAGCTCGTTGTAGGTATATTCTACTGCGGTTTTGTCAGGGTAGGTGAGCTTTGAAATATTGCCGTATTCATCGTATGAATAGAGAATCTTTTTGCCGTTTGAAAGATTAACGGCTGTGATTCTGCCCGCCTCGTCATACTCATAGGCTGTTTTTCCTGCAACATCATCCATTGAGATGCGGTTGCCGTCTTTGTCATAGCCATAGAGTGCCTGCGGGTCTTCCTCATTATCATAACTCTTTCCTATTAATTCGTCAAGTACATCATAGTTATAATTAACTGCCCGGCCGTCGGTATTTTTAACTGATGTAATGTTGTCACGCATATCGTATGTGTATTCAACAGTCTGACCGAGTGCATTCTCAATAGATGTAATGTTGCCGACTGCATCATAGGTGTATTTTGTTTTACCGCCAATTGCATTGGTCTGCTCAGTAAGTCTGCCGTGATTATCATATGTATAAAGGATTTCGTTGCACATTTATTTGAGCACTCAACTATAATGAGAATGCATCAAGAATATCTAACAGCTTTTCTTTTGGGAAATTTGTGGCGATTATTTAATTTAATTTTCTTATTCGCTGGACGGTCATATATACATATTATATAATGAGTATAGGATATATAAATCCATGTATCTTGAAAAGTGAATAAGTACAGTCCCACATTTTAAACAACAGAGAATGTGAGGATGATTAAATGAAACGAGTTTATTGCTTATACAGAGTATCCACTAAAGGACAGGTTGACAAGGATGATATGCCCATGCAGAAAACCGCCTGCCACGAATTTGCCGAAAGACAAAATGAGTGGAGAATTATAAGAGAGTTTTTTGAAAAAGGAATATCAGGTTATAAGGTATCAGCTGAAGATAGAGATGCAATTCAGGATATAAAGTCTGCAGCGGAAAACAAGGAATTTGATATTCTTCTTGTTTTTATGTTTGACAGACTTGGCAGGAGGTAAAACGAAACACCTTTTGTTGTTGAATGGTTCAATCAGCAAGGTGTTGAAGTATGGAGCACACAGGAAGGTCAGCAGAGATTTGAAAACGAAGCTGATTACCTCATTAACTTTATGCGCTTCTGGCAGGCAAATGGTGAAAGCCGCAAAACCTCTACTCGTGTAAAAACACGATTAAGTCAGTTAACTGCCGAAGGCATATACACCGGTAGTGAAACACCATACGGAAATGATTTCACAGTATGAACTGCAAATCGGAGATCAACAGAGTGCTGTTGACAACCTTGACTATTACTATGATACTTTCAGAAACTGGGCGGATGAATATCAGTACGCTGCAAGAGAGAAAAGAAAATGATTATCTGCAACCTGATTAAAGAAGTTCGCATAGGTAAGGGATATGAGATAGACATAGTATTCGATATGAACTATAAACAATTCCTTATAAGCGAACACGAAAGCACACAACCGAATGATCTGAAAGCCGCTGTTTAATATAAAAAACAGTGTTTTTATTTACTATACATTTTCTGGTGTTTAACACTACACTATGGAGAGCATGCGGCTGTTAACCGCAGGGTCGTTGGTTCGAGTCCAACTGGAAGGAGCCACAAACCTCGCAACAGAAGTTGCGAGGTTTTTCTTTGTGAGGAATTGCAAGATATATTGACAAAATTATATGAATATGATATCATAAATTGGTAATGTTTGTAAAATATTGTTTTATGAAGGGAAGTGCGTTAGTGATGAATGGCTCTGAAAGCAGGCTCTTATGCATTGTTTTCAGATTTGTTACATCATTGATGGCACTACTTATTTTTATGCCTGCTTTACCCTCATATGCACTTGACAGCAATTATGTTATAAGTGAATATAACGGCTGGATTGATATTGACGAGCGTATTGATTATGAAAAGAAGAATGACGGCTTTGACGGATTTTTAAAACGGATAGCTGATTCTGAAAATGGTTCTTTTTATATGTATTTTTCGTTTTATGATACTGAGCTTGAGGGATATGACGACGATAATATTGTTATCAGTTTTAATATACGTAATGATGTTAACAGTTATCAATTTTCTGTCAACAGGAATGGATTTGTAAATACAGGTGATGATGAACAGAAAAATATAAGACTTGTATATAATTTTGATAATTGTTCTGGTATACGATGCGGCGGTGAA
Organism: Eubacterium sp.; assembly: GCA_048365975.1. Taxonomy (GTDB): domain Bacteria; phylum Bacillota; class Clostridia; order Oscillospirales; family Acutalibacteraceae; genus Eubacterium_R. The sequence continues at coordinate 22,474 of DBFOUY010000259.1, read as the reverse complement.
ATTTTTATTGCATTTGAGCTGATTAATAATATTGACAGGGCACAGCGTAATCATATAATCTGTGAATATGCAGGCGGTAGCAGCAAAACATCCGTGTTATTTTATGACTTTGCTCTTGATATGTATACTGAAACTACTGCTGAGGACAAATCTGTTAATCATACAGAAACCGAAAGTTCTGCCGCTGAAAGAAAAACAACTGCTCATAAAAGCAATGATTCTGAAAGCAAGACGGAGGTTAAGGATAAATCCACTAAATATACTCCCACAGGTACTTTAAGCCAAGGTGGGAAAAATCATACTTCCAAATTTATTGCTGGAGAAGTGTATTCATCTGAAATGTCGAATACGGATAATGCAGGTGAACAACAGTCGTTTTCAGGCAATACAAAAAGTCAGGTCGGTATATACAAAATGTCCAAAATCGCAGTTATCACGCTGTCTGCGGCGAGTGTTATGATTGTAATCGGTATGGGCTTTATTATTGTCGGTGCTGCAATTAAAACTAAAAAAATTGAAGTAATAGGAGAAGATGATTCTTCTGATTTATAAAAGACCATGCTTTATGCAGGTCTTTAATTATTCCATTTCTATTGACTTTAGATTAATAATATTATAAAATTATATTAGCTATCCAAAGGAGGATATGATGATGAAGATTACTAAAAAGATTTTAGCAGTTATGCTTTCTGTAATTACGGTCGTTCTTTGCTTTGCAGGCTGTTCGAAAAGCGGTCCTGCTGAAAAAATAACAGCTAAAACAATGCTTATTGCCTATACTGAAGATAATGCACCTTTCATATATGAGGAAAATGGTGAAATCAAAGGCTTTGACGTTGAGCTGTTTGAAAAAATATTTGATAATGTTAAAAACGAATTTAAGGATTATAAATTTGTAAAGGTTGACAAGGACTATAAAATCGGTGAAGATGTTTACTGTGTTGATGATAATGGTGAAAACTGCATTGCCTATGTAATGGTTGGCGGTGTTAAGAAGGATACCGGCTCTGTTAATGAGAATTACACCTTCAGCGAGGATGTTATAAATGACAGAATTATCACTGTAACAACAGATAGGAGCGGTATTTCAAATTATGCATCACTTGAGGGTAAGAATATAGGTGTTATAGCAGGTGTTGCCAAAACTGCTTTAGATAATCACACAGCAATCAAGAATGGTTGTAAATCTGTTAAAGAATATAAGGCTGAGGATATTGCTGCAGCACTTGCAGATCTTGATGCAGGTAAGATTAATGCACTTGTAGTTGACGAGTTTGTTTATTACACTGCTGAAAAATCAGCTGAGTATAAAATCCTTGACGGCGAGCTTGATAACATCAGCTATGCTTATTTGTTCAAAAAGTGGGACTGGTATAATGATGCAATCAATGAGGCTATTTATGAGCTGAAGAGCCCTGATTATAATGATGCTGATGAATTTACTCCGATAGTTGAAAAGCATTTCGGCTACAACGCTTCAAGCTTTGAGTATGATCCGCCTGAGAAGAAATAATATAAATAGGTATAAGAAAAAGAACTGTTCAACCGAACAGTTCTTTTGATTTTAATGATTATTTAATAATTGTGCCCATTGTGTTTGGTGCCATACCTGCGGCATTTGATTCGTCAGTGTCAATATGCATTGCAAGTGCATAGCTGTCTGATACTCTGACAACAACATCACCGAAGGTTAAGTTTCTGCCGTTAGCAGTAGGGATTTCGACCTGAACGATTTCGCCGTTTGTAAGTCCCATTCTTTCAGCATCTGCAGTAGTTGCGTGAATATGACGCTTTGCTGCAATAACACCCTCAGTAAGCTCAACCTCACCTGCAGGACCTACAAGCTTGCATGCGCCTGAGCCAGCAACGTCACCGCTTTCACGAACAGGTGCAGCCACACCGATTGAGCGTGCATCTGTTAATGAAATTTCAACCTGTGTTGCATTTCTGCAAGGACCGAGGATTGAAACAGCAGGGAATTCACCCTTTGAGCCAACAACCTTAACTCTTTCGTTACAAGCATACTGACCCGGCTGTGAAAGCTCCTTTTTAACTGTTAACTCGTAGCCTTTGCCGAATAAGGTTTCCAAATCTTCCTTTGACACGTGAACGTGGCGTGCAGAGATTTCAACTAATACCTGATTATCCATTTTATGTTCTCCTTAATAAATTATTGTTCGTTCAATATTTTATACCTATTTACGTTGTTTTTCAATAGTTAATTTGATATAATTATTTTTAGCTATAATTTTAAATAAATGGGTGAAGAATATGACATTAGATGAGCTTGAATTAAAATGTAAAAACTGCACTGCCTGCGGTCTTTGTGAGGGCAGGACAAACCTTGTTTTCGGCATCGGAAAAAAGGATGCTGATATTATGCTTATCGGTGAGGGTCCCGGTGAAAACGAGGATTTACAGGGTCAGCCATTTGTCGGCAGATCAGGTCAGCTTCTTGACAAGTTTCTTGCAAGCGTTGATTTGTCACGTGATAAAAACGTGTATATTGCTAATATGGTTAAGTGCAGACCCCCTAAAAACCGTGACCCAAAGCCTGAGGAGCAGGATGAGTGCATAAAATGGCTCAGAGAGCAGTTTAAAATAATCAAGCCGAAAATTGTTGTTTGCGTCGGCAGAATTTCAGCACAAAGGCTTATTGATAAAAATTTCAGGGTAACAAAGCAGCACGGCGAGTTTATTGATAAGAACGGAACATTGTTTATGGGTACATATCACCCTGCCGCAATTTTAAGGAATCCTAATAATAAGGAAGCAGCTTTCGGTGACTGGCTTAAGGTCAGGGATAAGATAGAAGAGCTTGGTATTGAAATATGAGCAGCCTTCGGCTTTTGATTGCTTAAATTAAAAATCTTAATGATTTCTTAATTTTTTCTTGGAGCTATATTTGAAATGAAATGGTTTAATAAGTACAACGGATTTAGGATTAGTTCGCTTAAGGAGTGAAAAAATGAAAACAGTATTAGTTTGTGATGATGACGAGGCGATTTTGGAGTCACTGAGAATTTATCTGAGTGCAGAAGGATATAATGTTCTTACTGCACAAAATGGTATTGAGGCACTGGCACAGGTGCAGGATAATGAAATTCACTGCGTTGTGCTTGATATTATGATGCCTCAGCTTGACGGACTCAAAACAACGCTTAAAATCAGGGAAAAGTATAATTTCCCTATAATTCTGTTATCTGCTAAGAGTGAGGATATGGACAAAATCACAGGGCTGGGTTTTGGTGCTGATGATTATGTTACAAAACCCTTTAATCCTCTTGAGCTGGTGGCAAGGGTTAAATCACAGATAAGACGCTACGTTACACTTGGCAGTCTTGAAATCAAGGAAAGTCAGCTTGTCACAGGCGGAATTGTTCTTGACACAGATACAAAGAAAGTAACCGTTGACGGTGAGGCTGTAAAGCTGACAGCAATGGAGTATAAGATATTAGAGTATCTTATGCGAAATATGGAAAAGGTGCTTTCCTCATCACAGATTTATGAGGCAGTGTGGGGCGAGCCGTCATATTCAAGCGAAAAAACCGTTACTGTTCACATTAAAAACCTCCGTGATAAAATTGAAATTAATCCTAAAGACCCGAAATACTTAAAGGTGGTGTATGGTCTTGGATACAAATGTGAAAAAATTTAGATATTCAATATGGACTAAAATCGGCTGTATAATTCTTGCTTTGCTGACCTTTACTGCAAGTGCGCAGATGATTGTAAAAACAGTGATTTCTGCAGTGTATTGTGAGGATATGGAGGGTACTGACTGGACTGAAAGCAGTGAATTTCAGAGCTCTTTTACGATGAACTTGAATTACACTATTCAGAATGGCTATTATGATGCTATGAATGAAGATTTCAAAAAATCATTAGCCTCACAAAAGGATGCCGCTGTTGAAGAGGCATATAATAAATATCTTAAGCTTAAAACTGTTGAAGAGAGTGATAAGACAGTAGCTGAAGGCTATTATGACGAAGATACTGATGAATGGGTTGAGGAAACCACAGTATATTTTGAAGATGATATACGAGTTGAGATTGAAGAGGTAAAATCTAAAACCTCAACTACAAATGCCTTTTTTACAATTAGCTATAGTGAAATAAAGGATAATTCAGTCGAAGGCAAAGAGTTTGAGTATATCAGCAAAAAATATGATTACTGGGTTGATGAATTTTGGAATCAGAATATTGATGATGACTATATATATATTTCTGAAAGTAGCTTTCGTAATTCTTTAAGCTACTATGTAAAAAATGGCGAAACTGTTCTTTCAAATACAGCTGTAAGTAAATTTGATGAAAATGAGTATAAGTCAAAAAGTCAGATTTATTTCATTTCAAAGCATGGTAAGACGGAATATAAGGGTATAAGCGAAAGCTTTGCAGATGAGCTTTATAAAAATTGCATTGAAAATAATGAATATGCATTAAATCAGGATGTTTATATGTTTATTTCTATTCCTGATGTTAATCCGTCGCTCATTACCTCAGTAAGATTTTGGAATGATGACTATATAAATTACTATTATTTTAATGATTATGCAGTGAAAGCAAATGCAAACATTTCAAAAATGATAGCGTTTGAAATTATTCTTCTTGTTGTTTCATTTGTCAGCGGTTTTTATGCATTGACAGCAGCAGGCAAGAGAAAAGACGGCTCAGTCAAGCTTTTTGCCATTGATAAAAATCCGTTTGAAATTCATACGATTCTTACATTTGTAATCGGCGGTTTTGGCGCATTTGGGCTGTTTTCAGCGGTTGATAATATGCTAAGTACATTTTTCTCAAATCTTTTCCCTGTATTTATCAGTGTGGTTGTATTAATATGCTGGATTTTACTTTTTGAACTTTGCTATTCGATTGCAAGGTATATTAACAGCGGCAACAGAATAAGAGATAATTTCCTTACCTACAAGATATATGCACTATTAAAAAGATTAATTAAAGCAATAGTTAGAGCTTTTGAGTATAAGTCGAAAACAGTTAAAACAAAATCAATATTGCTGGTTGCTTTATGGTTTGCAGTTAATCTGATTGTTATGGGTGTTGCATATATCTGTGCTTACGATGCGATTCCGCTCTCTTTGCTGATTCTTCTTGCTGATGCGATTGTCAACACACTCATAATGATTAAGGTGATTAAATACCTTGTGACCCTTGACACAATTATTGATGCCTTCAGTCAGCATCAGGAACCTGTTGTTGACATTGACTCGCTGCCGAAATCACTGCAGATTCTTTCTGAAAGTATGAAGTATACTAATACAGAACTGCAGAATGCAGTAGCAAAGGCTGTTAAGGATGAAAGACTTAGGAGTGAGCTTATAACAAACGTTTCACACGATTTGAAAACTCCGCTCACATCAATCATCACATATGTTGACCTGCTTTCAAAGTGTGATATTAATGACCCTAAGGCACGTGAATATATTGCTGTGCTTGATGACAAGGGTGCTAAGCTGAAAAGACTTATTGAGGATTTGATTGAGGCATCTAAGGTGACAAGCGGTAACGTGTCTGTTAACCTTACTACAATTAATCTGTCAGAGCTTTGCCTGCAGTCAACTGTTGACGCACAGCCTGATTTTGAAAAGGCAGGGCTTGACCTTATTGTTAAGGATTGTGAAAAACCGCCTGTGATTTCTGCTGACGGAGCAAAGACCTTCAGAATTATTGAAAATCTGCTTTCAAACGCAAGAAAATACAGCGCTAAGGCATCACGTGTTTATGTTGATGTTTACAGTCAGAATGGTTACGGAATATTTGAAATCAAAAATATTTCTGCACAGCCTCTTGATATTTCACCTGACGAGCTTACAGAACGCTTTGTCCGTGGTGATAAGTCAAGAAATCAGGAGGGCAACGGTCTTGGCTTGTCAATTGCCAAGGAGCTTTGCAGACTGCAGAATGGTCAGCTTGAGCTGATAATTGACGGCGATTTATTCAAAGCAAGAGTTAAGTTACCCCTTGCTTAATAATACCCCCTGCGAGTGTTATGCTTGCGGGGGGTAAAAACTTTTTAAAATTTTTGTTGCATTTTCGCTTTTGCCAAAGTATTAATAGTGAAAGGAGGATGAAAATGACCGGTCATAATGAAGAACAGATTAGAATTGTTAAGAAAAACAGTGATATGGTTTATCGCCTTGCCTTTTCACAAATGAAAAATAAAGAGGATGCTGATGACGTTTATCAGGAAGTGTTTTTAAGATACCTTAAAAATAACCCCTGCTTTGAAAGTGCTGAGCACGAAAAAGCGTGGTTCATTCGTGTAACGCTAAACTGCTCAACAACAAGCTTAAAATCCTTTTGGAAAACAAAGGTCACTGAGCTTGACGAAAGCTTTGAGGCAGAGCCTGTAAGCTGTGAAAATTTGTCCTTTGCACTGAATAAGCTGTCAAAAAAGCATCGTGCGGTTATTCATCTTTTTTACTATGAGGATATGAGCACTGCGGATATTGCTGATGCACTTAATCTTAAAGAGGGGAATGTGCGTATGCTTTTAACACGTGCAAGGCGGGAGCTGAAGAAAATTTTAGAAGGAGAGGATTGCTTTGAAAAAAGAATATAAAGAGCTGTTTGATAATATTAAGCCTGATAGTGAGCTGATGTATGATACATTTAATAAAGCCGACGAAAAGAAAAAATCACCTGCCTTTATGCCGAGAAGAATTGTAGCGGCAGCTCTTGCTTTGGCTGTTTTAGTAGTGGGCGGAGGCTTTGGTATTAATCAGCTTAAAGCACCTGATTTTATCAGTGAAAATGATACAACAATAACAGGCGGTGATACTTTATCAGCACCCTTATTTACAATCACTGCCTATGCAGGTGATAAAGAAAAAGCTGAAATTAAAACTCTCAGTGAGGATGAAATCACATTGATGGATTATAAAATTCAACTGAAAAAAGACAGTGACGGATATTATGTTAAAGGTCACAGCGAAGGTATGGGCTTTCAAATCAAAGCCGATGATATAAAACAGGTTACTTTCAGCAGTGAAAACGGCAAATTTGATTATCTTGATACACCGTTTATCGAATATAAAGAAAGTATCGGCGAGTATTATGATGTACGCCTGCCTATTACAAAAGAAGAGGCAAAGGAATATAATGACACTATTGAAAGCGGTAAGGCTTATCCGGGTTATAAACACGACTTTGTCAGCAATATAATGAAAAGCAGAGATTGTTCAGAATATTTTGGTGATAAAAGCACCGACCTTGAATTGTATTCATTTGATTATTCCGATATGTATGGTGTTGACGAATTTGTATTTCGCAACAAAGAAAAATCTATTAAACTGTTTATGCAGTTTAATAGAAATGAAATTGTTGCAAAGACATATCCGAATATCGAAGGGATTGGTGAAATCAGCTATAATCCTGATGGTGCAACAGACTATTTAATTAATCATCCTGAAACACCATTTGACAAATTGCCCACTGATGTAATCACTATAAAGGTAGAATTTAACAGCGGACAGACTGTTACAAAAAAATTATCAAGCAGCTTTACTGCTGACGGAACACTGATGTTCAGCTATATAGATTAAAACAAAAGGAACTAACCGCTTGGTTAGTTCCTTTTTACTGATTTGTTTTATTTGATAACTCTTACCTTGATTACACCGTCAATGGCAGTGATGTCGTCAATTACCTGCTGTGAGGTTTCAGTATCAACATCAATGATTGAGTATGCCCATTCACCACGGTTTTTGTCAACAAAAGCAGAAATGTTAATTCCGTCCTTGCTGATTGTGTCAGTGATTGTTGCAATCATATTCGGCTGATTTTTATGAATAACAGTAATTCTTGCAACGCCTGTTCTTGCAAGTGAAGCAGCAGGCAGGTTAACAGAATTTTTAATGTTACCATTTTCTAAGAAATCAATAAGCTGTAATGCACCCATTGATGCGCAGTTTTCCTCACTCTCAGGGGTAGAAGCACCAAGGTGAGGGATTGCGATTACACCATCAACACCGATGATGTCTGATGATGGGAAATCTGTAACATAAGCAGCAAGCTTACCGTTTTCAAGTGCGTCAATAATATCAGCAGAAACAGCAAGGTCACCACGTGCAAAGTTCATAATTCTTACAGTGTCCTTCATTGTTTCAATGTTTTTTGCACAGATAAGACCCTTTGTTTCAGGAGTGAGCGGAACGTGAAGTGTAAGATAATCTGCAACAGGGAAAATCTCGTCAAGATTATTGTTGACTGTAATGCCAGCCTTAAGCTCTGCATCAGCAGGAAGGAATGGGTCATAGCCTATAACCTTCATACCAAGGTCAACAGCAGCCTCAGCAACAAGTCTGCCGATAGCACCAAGACCGATAACGCCAAGAGTTTTACCCTTGATTTCGGGACCAGCAAATGCGCTCTTGCCCTTTTCTACGACCTTACCTACATTGTCGCCCTCGTCCTTGATTGTTTTACACCAGTCAATAGCCTTTGTTACCTTTCTGCTTGAAAGCAGCATTCCGCAGATAACCATTTCCTTAACTGCGTTTGCGTTTGCGCCGGGTGTGTTGAATACAACAATACCCTTCTGTGCACAGTCCATAACAGGAATGTTGTTTACACCTGCACCTGCTCTTGCAATTGCAAGCAGTGATTCAGGCATTTTCATATCGTGCATTGATGCAGAACGAACCATTATTGCATGTGGGTTTTCGATATCATCGCCATATACATATTTTGCAGTGTCGAATTTATCAAGACCCACATTAGAAATTTTATTCAATGTTTTAATGTTAAACATTTTTCTTTACCTCCGTTAAGATTAAAAGTTGCGAGTTGTCAATTAAGCGTTCTCTTTCTCAAACTTTTCCATAAATTCTACTCTGATTTTTCACTTGCTACGAAACAGTCCGCCGGACTGTTTCTGCCAAATCAAAGATTTGGAGCCACGTATTGAAAAGCTTTTGCTATTATTAAGATTATTTAACTAATTAAGCGTTCTCTTTCTCAAACTTTTCCATAAATTCTACAAGCTTTTCAACACCCTCAATAGGCATAGCGTTGTAGATTGATGCTCTCATTCCGCCTACTGATCTGTGACCCTTAAGGTTAACAAATCCGGCCTCAGTAGCCTCTGCAATGAATTTCTTTTCAAGCTCGTCATCACCGATAATGAACGGAACATTCATAAGTGAACGGTCCTCAGGAACAACTGTGCCCTTGAACATTTTTGAATTGTCAAGGAAGTTATAAAGAACAGCTGCCTTCTTTTCATTTCTTTCTTTCATTGCTGCAAGACCGCCGATATCGTTCTTAATCCACTCAAGAACAAGCTTGCAGATATAAATTGTCCAGCAAGGTGGTGTGTTGTAAAGTGAATCAGCATCAGCCTGAATTTTGTAATCCATCATAACTGGTGTGATGTCACGTGCCTTGCCGAGTAAATCCTCACGGATGATTGCAACTACAAGACCTGCAGGAGCAACGTTTTTCTGAGCACCAAAGTAAACAACACCGAATTTGCTGATGTCAAGGGGCTCTGAAAGTGCACAGGATGATACGTCAGCAATAAGAACTTTGTCACCAACAGGCGGGAGCTCCTTGTAAACAGTACCGTAAATTGTGTTGTTCATACAAATATAAACATAGTCAGCATCATCACGGAAATCCTCAGCCTTAGTCTTTGGGATATAGCTGAAGGTTTTGTCAGCAGATGAAGCAGCAGCAACAACGTCACCGTATTTCTGTGCTTCCTGATAAGCCTTCTTTGCCCACTGACCTGTGATAATATAGTCAGCCTTGCCTGTGCCGTTCATAAAGTTGAGCGGAATAGCTGAAAACTGTGCAGATGCACCACCCTGTAAAAACAGAACTTTGTAGTTGTCAGGAATGTTGTAAAGCTCACGCATTAAAGCCTCAGCATCCTTGATGATTTTGTCAAATACCTTTGAACGATGGCTCATCTCCATAACAGACTGACCGCTGCCCTGATAATCCATCATCTCTGCTGCAGCCTGCTCAAGCACCTTCTCAGGAAGGGTTGAAGGACCTGCACTGAAATTATAAACTCTTGCCATAATTAAATCCTCTCTTATATAAAAATATTTATAGTTTAAAAAAACTTGCTTATACCATTATATTATTGTTCAACTTTTTGTCAATGCCTTATTTTAAACTTTGTCACATTTCACAACAGATTGATAATTAATTAACAATCATAAGTAAAAATAAAGCAAAGCTTGGCAAAAAACTCGTCAAGCTCTGCTTTTACTACGCTTTGATTTGTAAATTGTTGTTGTCTGCTGTCTTTTTTCTGTTCAGAATTAAAGCGGCGAATTTGTGAAATAATAATCCGAATAAAATTCCGTAAACTGCACCTAATACGTTATTGAAAATTCTATAGAACACAGCTTCACGCAATCCGCCTAAAATAACAACAGCCATTGACATTGCACCGAGTGAATTAAACATTGACTGCCATTTGTAGCTTGCACTGAAGCCTGTGCCGACACCGCCTGCTATACCTACTAAAGGAATAAGGAAGTCAGGTAAAATGTAATATATCGCCGTGAATACTGCTCCTCCGACAATGTTTCCTATGCTTCTTCTTGCAGCTCTTTTTGTAATATCCTTGCGAAGCGGCACAAGCACTGACATAGCGGCTATTCCTGCCCACATACCTCTTTCCAATCCTATGAGCTCTGCAATTGTCAGCAGTGATGAAATTGCAAGAGTTATTTTAATCTGCCAGCTTGTGCGTGTTGAACGTATATTATAATCTGAAAATACGTCCTTAAGCGTTCTTTTCAATGATTTGTTTTTGTGCTTTTTATAATACACAAGAATTATCAGTAGTGTTCCTATGCTCATACCTGCCACTCTTAACAGATACGCTTTGCCTGAAACATCATAGCCATATAAAAGCAAATATCCTAAAACAAGCACACATTGATTAAATGTAGCAAGATTGTGACAGCCGAGAATTACTATTGTAAAAATGCTTGCAAGATGAATCGGCAGTGAAGCAAGGGGATGAACAATGTTTGCAAGATGAGGGCAAAAAATCAATACTGCATATATTATCAGAATTGAAATTATTGAATGAGATGTTCGTATTCCAAGATCAACACTTCTAAACATCATAATGCTCAGATAAATTACCACACCTGCCATTCTGTTTTCTTCTCCGAATAATGAAGAGAAAACTGTAATTGCTGCAATAGAAAACAAAATTGTTATAGCCACTTTAAAAATATAGACTGCAATGTGATAAAGCCGTTCTTTTTTGCTTTCTGACTTATTAATAAGTGCTTTTGATTCTGCTGCACTGAGCTGCAGTTCCTGATAAAATGTCATAAAATCCTCCTGTGTTATTCAATAATAAAAAAGCAGAACTGACGAACTGCTTTTGTTTTGGCGCGCCATAAGGAATTCGAATCCCCGACCTTTCGCTTAGGAGGCGAACGCTCTATCCTGCTGAGCTAATGGCGCATATATAATTATAATGTATGGAATATTATAATAAATCATTGTTGCTTTGTCAATAAAAATCATATATCATAATAAATATAGTGAATATAAATTGAACTGATTAGTACTAAAGAATCAAGCTGTAGTCTATCATAATGTAAAATATATTAAACTGCAGTTTAGGAGAATAATGATGAAAAAAATTTTAATTCGTGCAAGTATTTCGCCTTTTAAACAGAGGGAGCCGATTGAAACCTTGGAGAAAAATCTGCTTGGCAATAACACAGGTAATCTTCTGTTTGCCTACAGTATGGGCAGAACTCTTTATACAGAGGATACAGAAATCAGTTTTGTTTCTGATGTTGATGTTATTAATGGGGAAATTTCTCACGAATTTATAAATGAAAATTATGATTATCTTGTACTTCCTATGGCTAATTCCTTCAGGGAAACATATGCACCGATTTTGAATGAATGGAGTGAGCTGATTGAAAAACTGCACATTCCCTGTGTTGTAACAGGTATAGGCGTGCAGATGGATTATGAGCCTGATATCACAGGCAAGCATCCTTATGATGATTCTGTCAGACGCTTTATAAAAGCAGTACTAAACAATTCGCATTCTGTCGGTGTAAGGGGTGTAATTACTCAGGCTTATCTTAATCATCTTGGCTTCAGAGATATTGATGTAACAGGTTGTCCGTCTATTGAAATGTTCGGTCCCGGAATTAAAATAAGAGAAAAAAAGCCATTGACCGGTGAGTCTGCAGTTTGTGTTACAGGCTCGTTTTTAAGCCCGCTTAATTTTAATAAATTTATGGTGAAAAATTTTGAGCTGCTTCCGAATTATTATTTTATGCCTCAGTTCAATGATGATTTAAGACTGATGTATCTCGGTGCTCCGTTTTATGCAGCAAATGAGGCGCAGCAACTTTATCCTCACGATATAAGCAGTGAGGTTCTTATTAATGACAAAGCAAGATTTTTTATTGATATACCGAGTGTTCTTAAGTTCAATGAGAGTATTGATTTTAACTATGGCACACGTATTCATGGTGCAATCGGATGTCTTCTCGGCGGCGTGCCCAGCCTGCTCTTTACTTCAGATGCAAGAACGAGAGAGCTTGCCGATTACCATAATGTGCCGTCAATGCCTGTCAGCCTTATTGATGATGATACTGATATTTTCAAAATCTATGAAAAAACAGATTTTTCAATAGTCAGCAATGGTCACGAGGAAAGGTTTAATCATTTTGTTGATTTCCTCAATAACAATGGTTTACCGCACATTTATCAGAATGAAAACAGAAAGACAGTTCCTTTTGATGAAAAGATCAAGGATTTTGAGGTTTATGGACCTATCCGTTCGTTTTATACCTGTTCCAATGATGAAATGCTTAAACGCTTTTCAGTGGGTCAGAGACTGCAGACTGAAGAAATCGGTACTATAATCAAAGCACGCGACAATGCTAATGCTCAGTTGAAAAATCTGAACAGAAAAATAGCAGCTCAGAATAAAACTATTGCTGAGCAGAAAGCAAGCCTGCAAAGACAAAGTAAAATTTTAGGTGAGAAGTCTGCACAGCTTGATTCCCGTAAAAAGGAGCTTAATGCTTGCAAAAAACGTCTTTCCTGGTATGACAACAATTCTGCCGTGCATATTGCAGGCTCAAGAATTAAGAAAAAACTTAAAAACAAATAAAATAAATTGTATGGTTTTGATATGCACCCCCAAAAAACAGACATTTTTTGAGGTGCATATTTTTTATGTGAAAAACAGGGCAGAAAAATAAAGCATACAGTGAAGAGTATATTGCTTACTGCAGCAGTAAATAATTGTTTCTGAACTAAAAATGAGCCCGGTACAGTACCGAACTCATTTTCTGGCAATATTTACTCCAACTCGCTCCCGAAAACCACCTCTTAAACAATCCTGTATAGGTGATTTATCAGGAGCTATTTTAGTTATCTGAAATATCCATAAAATATGGACTATCCAAACTTCTGTTGTCATTTTGTTGTCACGACAACGAGTTAATTATACATAATTAAAATGAAAAATTCAGCACTATTTGCGTTTTCTCTTCAGTTGCAGAAGCATTAGCAAACACGAGTGTATTTTAATGTAAAGCAATATGGTTCAGTAGTTCATTGGCAACCGCTTGTTTGGACATCAGAGGCAATTCTATCACGCCGTCTTTGGTAATCAGGCTCACCTCATTAGTATCTGTACCGAAACCAGCGCCTTCTACTCGAAGATTGTTCGCTACAATCATATCGACATTCTTTTTCTCGAGTTTCTTTTGTGAATTTTCCAAAAGGTTTTCCGTTTCCATCGAAAATCCGCAGATAAACTGACCAGGTTGCCTATTATGTCCTAAATAATCTAAAATATCAACCGTACGTGCCAATGGGATTAACAATTCTTCATTTGACTTTTTCACTTTTCCCGCATAATAATCCCGAGGTGTATAGTCAGCAACAGCAGCAGACATAACAATGATCTCAGCAGCTTCGCAGCGTTTTGTTACTTCATCAAACATTTCTTTTGCAGATGTTACCTGAACAACACTGACAAAAGGCGGAGGTGCAATATTGGTAGGTCCTGTCACCAGTGTTACCTCAGCACCTCTCAGCATAGCCATTTGAGCAATTGCATATCCCATCTTACCCGTGGAATGATTGGTAATATACCGAACCAGGTCAATCGGTTCCTGAGTTGGTCCGGCGGTAATTAAAATATGTTTTCCCGATAAATCCTTTTTACAAGCAGCTTCCCGAAGAACAGCCTGCAAAAGTTCTTCCGGTTCAGGCATTTTTCCGACGCCTGTATCACCGCAGGCAAGATGTCCCTGGGCGGGTTCGATTACTTTTATCCCGTGGCGCTTCAAAATCTGCAAATTTTCCTGCACAATCGAATTCTCATACATTCGGGTGTTCATAGCGGGAGCAATAAGGATACTGCAAGTACAAGCTAACAGCGTGGTCGTTAACATATCGTCTGCAATACCATGCGCCATTTTACCAATAACATTGGCAGTAGCGGGAGCTATAATAGCCACATCTGCCGATTTCGCCAAGGAAATATGAGCAACGTGAAATTCAAAATTACGGTCAAATGTGTCTACCTGACATCTATTCCCTGTCAGAGTTTCAAAAGTAATCGGGTTGATAAAGTTCTTTGCGTGTTCAGTCATTAAGACATGAACATTTGCGTGCTGCTTAACCAGCATACTGGCTAAAGCGGCACTTTTATAAGCCGCAATTCCTCCCGCTACACCGAGAAGAACAGTTTTACCTGTTAACATTTAAGCCATCATTCCTTTCGCTTGGGAATTTTATTTTTCTGTTATTTGTTTTTGCAATAAATTAAATAAAGTCCTTTTAACAGCAATTCATCATCATAAATAACATTTTCCTTGCAATACGGAGCAACTATTGCCGCAAGACCACCGGTTGCAACAATAGTCGCTTTTTGCTGCAACTCTTCCTGTATCCGAGCAATCATTCCATCAATACACGATGCATTGCCGTAAATAACACCGCTTTTCATACATTCAGTTGTGTTTTTTCCGATTAGTCTTTTGCAAGATTCCAAACTAATGCGAGGCAATTGCGAAGTACCGGAAACAAGTGACTCTAAAGAAACTTTTAATCCGGGCAAAATCATACCACCTATATAATTTTTCTTTTCATCTACCACAGAAATAGTGGTAGCGGTTCCCATATCAATAATAATCAGCGGAGCCTTATATTCGTGAATAGCAGCTATCGCATTTACAATCAGGTCACTGCCTACCTGAGCAGGATTATCCATTAAAATATTCAACCCGGTTTTTATTCCGGGTTCCACTAACATAATTGATTTCCCTGTTACTTTTTCAATTGCAGAACGCACAACGCCCGTCACCGGAGGTACCACGGATGAAATAATACCTCCCTCAAGTTTCTCTGTATCAATATGGTAAATTTCCAATATACTTTTAAAATCTATCGCATATTCCAATAGTGTTTTAGAACGATTGGTTGACAATCTATCCATAAATATATTTCTGCCGTTTTCAATACATCCGATTACAATGTTTGTATTTCCTATATCAACAGCCAATATCATAACTCTTATCTTTCCTTTGTCAATTTATTTTTCGCAAAACAGATGATATACTTACATATCTTCTAAACGTCCGTGCTTTTCATATCGGGTGATTCGGCTAATCTTGTTATCCTGGTTAACAAAAACAACCTTTGGCGGGTTTTCTTTGATTTCGGAGGGGGTCATTTGACAATAGCACATAATAATGATTTTATCACCTTTTTGCACACATCGAGCTGCTGCACCGTTTAGGCAAATCATCCCGCTGCCACGTTCTCCGGCAATCGTATAAGTTTCAAATCGCTCACCATTATTCACATCTACAATTTGCACTTTTTCATATTCTAAAATACCGGAAGCATCCAATAAATCTTCATCTACAGTAATACTACCCACATAGTCCAATTCAGCCTGCACCACAGTTGCTCTGTGAATTTTTCCTTTTAGCATATTTAAATACATATAAATTCACCTTAACCTTCGTAAATAAAGTTATCAATTAGCCTTGTTTTTCCGATATAAACAGCCATTGCCACTAACACCGGCGGCTTCATTTCGGAAACCGGAACAATTGATACTGCATCAACTGCTTTTACATAGTCAATTTTTGCGAGAGCTTCTGCCTCTATCACTTTTTTCATAGCCGCTACAATCTTATCGGCAGATTTTTCTCCTGAATTTGCCATTTGCTGTCCCAGCTTTACCGCCTGAGAAAGCACCAAGGCCGCCTTGCGTTCTTCTTTATTTAAGTACGTGTTTCTGGAGCTTTTAGCCAAACCGTCTTTTTCTCTGATAATAGGGCAACCGATAACTTCCAAATCGAAGTTCAAATCCTGTACCATTTGACGGATAACTGCAAGTTGCTGAGCATCCTTTTGCCCGAAATATGCTTTATCCGGAGCAACAATGTTAAACAATTTGGAAACCACTGTGCAAACCCCACGGAAATGAATTGGACGTGTTTGACCGCAAAGCTCATCTGTTAGCCCAGTCATATCCACAAAGGTGCAGGCTGTGTCTGTATACATTTCATAAGGTTCCGGATTGAAAATAAGGCTGGCTCCTGCTTCTTTGCAAAGTTCAGCATCACGGTTGATATCACGGGGATAGCTTTCTAAGTCTTCACCTGGTCCGAACTGAGTTGGATTAACAAAATCGCTGACTACAACACGATCATTTTCTGCAACGGCACGAAGTATCAAACTTTTATGACCTTCGTGAAGATATCCCATTGTAGGTACTAAACCAACAGACAGCCCTTCTTTTTTCCAGGCTTTTACAATGCTTCTGACTTCATTTATCGTTTTTACAATTTTCATTTTACTCACCGTTTCCTTTATGTTTCGCTAATCAAAATTATCAATACAATTTATTGATAACTTCATTTGAAATTTTGAAAGTGTGTTCTTCCGCAGGAAAAGTACCGGCTTTTACTTCTTGAATATATGCCGAAAAGCCATCTTTCATTGCTGTTCCGACATCGGCAAACTGCTTAACAAATTTGGGCTTGAAATCTGAAAACATTGCAAGCATATCTTGATATACCAACACTTGTCCGTCACAGCCTGCTCCGGCACCGATGCCGATAGTAGGAATAGTGATTTTTTCAGAAATCAATTTTGCCAGCTTTGCCGGCACGCACTCTAATACCACAGCAATGGCGCCTGCTTTTTCTACTGCCTGTGCTTCTTCAATAAGCTTCTTAGCAGCATCTTCGCTTTTACCTTGTACCTTAAAGCCACCGAACATATTGATTGACTGCGGCGTCAGACCAATATGCGCCACCACCGGAATTTGCGCATTTGTAATAGCTTTGATCTGCGGACAAACCGTAGCTCCGCCCTCTAATTTAACTGCCTGACAGCGCCCTTCCTTCATTAATCTGCCTGCATTCACAACTGCATCATAAACGGAAGCTTGATAGGACATAAACGGCATATCTCCAATAATTAAAGCGTTTTTTGCGCCACGAGAAACGGCTGCTGTGTGATGAATCATATCTTCCATAGTAACAGAAATAGTATCTTCATATCCTAACATAACCATTCCCAGAGAATCTCCTACTAAAATGCTGTCTACTCCCGCTTCGTCCATCAGCTTTGCCGTAGAATAATCGTATGCGGTCAGCATTGTAATCTTATCACCATCCAGCTTTTGCTGCTGTAATGTAGCCACAGTGTTTTTCATTTTTAATTATTTCCTTTCAATTTTCCAACTCTATTTTCATTTCATCATAACTTCGGTCAGGGTGTTTTTGCTGTGCAAGACTCACCAACTGTTTCGATAACGCAAGATAGATATTACGAATATCCCCATCCAACACTTCCAGATGATTATGTACCGTCATAATGTCGTTTCGTTCAATAGGCCCGGTTAATGCTTTTACAGCACCTACTTTGGCTATTTTTTCAGCATTTCCTTCAATCAACGGTCCAAATGCTTTTTCTGCATCCGAACGTTCAAAACCGCATTGAATCAGAAGTTGTGTTCCTATTTCCGCCAACGCAGCCATTTGATTGCTTACCATAACGGCGGCAGCATGATAAAGCGTTTTTTTGTCCGAATCAATTGTTACAACAGGATTTCCGATAGAACGAAATAGATTTTGCATTTCCTGCAAGTGCTGCGGACTTCCCTCAATAGCGAAATAAGTTTTAGAAAGTTCTTTATAGGAGGTATATTTATCGCTGATTGCACAAAGCGGATGAACAGAATAGCGATAAGCCCCGTATTTTTCCGCACAAAAAAAAGCGGTCGACGAAATCGAACCGCTGCAATGACATATATTTTTGTTTTCTATTGGCAGATTTCGCATACCATTCCATACTTTGCTGATTGACCTATCGGGTACAGTCAAAAAAAGGGTATCGCTGCTATCTACTAAATGAGTTAAATCTTGGTAGCATATTGTGTCTGTAAAATGAGCTGCTTCTTCAGCGCTCTGTTGATTTCTGCTGAAATAACCTGTAACAGAAACGCCGTTTTCAACCAGATATTTACCAAGTGTAAAGCCGACTTTTCCGGCTCCAATAAAACCTGCTTTCATACCCATCACCTCCACATTATCTTGTGTTAGGATAGTATAAAGCGAAGCTCTGCCCAGTACAGTTCCGAAGATACTGCCTGCACATAATAATAATGATAGAAAACTAATATGTTCATAGTACAACTTCATTTCGAATATCGTCTATTATGGAAATAGTAACATAATACAATTCATTTGTCAAATAGCAAATCTGCAATAATACAATAAATCTGTACAAGACCTATATTCCATTTAACCTTTAACAAAAAACCGAGTGACATAATCCATATAATTAAAGCAATGGCGGCAAGGACTTTCTCTCTGCCGCCATTGCTTATGCGTAAATCAGTTTTATATTTGCAATTTCCGTCACTCTATTATGGATACCGTTCATACACTGCACCCACAGCATTTGATTTTTCGCTTTGAGTTTTTCTGTTGCATTTTCTTTTTCGGCAAGCTGTTTTACCATCCGAGAAATCATTTTCTCTGCATGCTTATCAATATCTGCAAGGTAACTGTTCAGCCTGCAAGAGGTCAGCAAATTGACGTAAAAAACACGCTTATATTGCTTAATATACCGCAGGTGTCGCTGTCTCCAAACGCAGATTGGCTTACTTTCTTCTTCGGGAAGCCAAGCAAGGCAGATAGTAATCACCTTGATTTTCGTACCAAAGACCGTTTTTTTATCGTAAATTCTGTTTTCCATTGTGTATTCTTACCTTTCATTTTTGTAATTTCTAAAGCGTGAGCCACGCTTTTTAGAATGTGTGATTTCTTTTGACTGCTCCATTATAGCGTCAATCTGTTTGTGCCCGAACACTTTACGCAAGAGCTTGTAATCTTGTAGTTTTGCTTTTTGTGCAGCGTTGATGTTCTCCAAGTTTTTTGCTCTTTCCGATAGTCTGATATTATCTTGATACAGACTTGCCTTGCTTATCGGTTGCCTTAATCATTTCATTCTGCCACGCTATAATATCTTTCGGGCGTATTTCACTGATTTTTTGCTGACCGAAATAAGGCAGTATTTTCGTCCTCATAATATGCTCTTTGGTGCGCCAAGTGTTTTCTTTAATGCGGTTTTTCATATCAATCGTATTAATATCAACAAAGCTCTCAAAGGTCATATCTAAATCGCTTTCAACTTTGTTTAACTGTTCTCGCTCCCAAGCGAGAGCTTCTCTTTTTGTCGAGAATCCCCGCTTTGTTGTTTGGTGGACTTTTCAGAGAGAACTGCGGATATTCGTATGGCTCAGTACGAAAACGGAACAAGAACTCCCAAGCAGGATTTGATAAATTCTATTGCAAGTCAGCTTAATGCTTCACCATCGGCATTAACTATCCTGAATACGATATTGACGAATTTAATCTGAACAGTGATATGAAAACTCCTGAAGAACAAATTGCAGAATTTGAGAAAATTCAATACAAATTTTATTCAGAACATCCCGAGGCAGCATCAAAAGAATATTTAGCCGCACACCCTGAAATACTAAATAAGAAACAAGATAATTAATAAACAAAAAGAGCTAACAGACTTCAAAAATCTGTTAGCTCTTTTTATGAATAATACAATTTGTTGTCAAAATGTTGTCACGAGAACATTTTGCCTTTCAAAAACCCAGTGTTTATGTGGGTTTACGGCGTTTTGACTACTATTCCCACTCGATTGTGCCGCAGGGCTTTGGTGTCAGGTCATAAAGCACTCTGTTAACACCCTCAACCTCATTAGTGATTCGCTCTGTAATATGCTGAAGCAGTGCGAAAGGAACATCCTCAACAGTTGCGGTCATTGCATCAACTGTGTTGACGGCACGAATGATAACAGGATATGCATATGTGCGTTTGCCGTCTTTTACACCAACTGATCTGAATTCAGGCACAGCGGTGAAATACTGCCAAACCTTGCCCTCTAAGCCATTCTTATCAAATTCATCTCTGAGAATTGCATCGGATTCACGAACACATTCAAGGCGGTCACGAGTGATTGCACCAAGACAGCGAACGCCAAGTCCCGGACCCGGGAACGGCTGACGATAAACCATTCCGTCAGGAAGACCGAGTGCATTGCCGACAACTCTTACCTCATCCTTATAAAGGAATTTGAGTGGCTCTACAAGCTGGAATTGTAAATCTTCAGGGAGTCCGCCAACATTATGATGAGCTTTAACTCCGTCACTTTCAATAATATCAGGATAAATTGTACCCTGTGCAAGAAACTCAATTCCCTCCTGCTTTCTTGCTTCCTCTTCAAATACTCTGATAAACTCAGCACCTATGATTTTACGCTTTTTCTCAGGCTCAGCAACTCCTGCGAGCTTGTCCAGAAATCTGTCAACAGCATCAACATAAATGAGGTTAGCGTCCATCTGATTACGGAAAACCTCAACAACCTGCTCAGGCTCGCCCTTACGGAGTAAGCCGTGATTAACGTGAACGCAAACAAGCTGCTTGCCGATAGCTTTGATAAGCAGTGCTGCAACAACAGATGAGTCAACACCGCCTGAAAGAGCAAGAAGGACTTTCTTATCTCCTACCTGATTCTGAATTTCAGTAACCTGCTCAGCAATAAATGCATCTGCAAGCTCTTTAGTGTTTATTCTTACCATTGCTTCGGGTCTTTTATTATCCATAAAAAATACCTCCGATAATTAATAATTTATGATAATATTGTAACAGAACTATAATATATTTTCAATAAGAATATATATTATAGTTTATATTTAATTTATTAAGAGTTTATACTTATTTTATTGTATAGAACTGCTCTGTATGTTATATTTTAATTGTAAGAATTTAAGGAAAGAGGGTAGTAAGATTATGAAAAAGGTATTGAAAATTTTAGCATATCCGTTAGTTGCTGTGTCGGCTGTTGCGGTTAATATTCTGATGTTTTATGTTTCAACAGAAGGTGCGGTTTCCTTTATGAATACTGTTTCGCTGATATTTTATATGATTTTAGGCGGAATAGTTCTGAATAAAATCAATGATAAAAAAATCAGAAATCTATCTTTACTGTTTACAGCAATAATAGCTGCTGTTGCAGCAGGAATTATCGGTGCTGTTCATATTAACGAAGGCGGTGATACTACTGAATGGATAGGTATGATTGTTTTTCCGTTTTCAACTTTTATCAGGAGTATATTTGTAAGCAATTATTCTGAGGTCATATATTGTATTGCTTTAGCTGTCGGTGCACTGTTTCCTGTTTTAATATCATATTTCGCATCACTTGTTTTCGGACTTAAAAAGAAAACGCTTAAATATATTCTGATAGTTATAATGGCTTTGTATTGTTTAAGTTCAGTTGTAAGCAGTATTATAACTATTACAAGTATTGCCAAGGATTCAATTTATGAGGATGGTGAGTTTTATAATGCCTATTATGACATTAATGGTAATAAATATGGGTCGAATGAAGATGTGCCTTATTATGACAGAGAGGGTAATGTATATTATCAGACTTATAATCACCCTGTTGAAGATTACTCAGATGAGTGGTATTCCTATGTCGGTGAAATGACTGACAAAGATGGTAACGAATATGATATAAGTGATTTTTATGTTTATGTAGACGGATACATATTTATGGATAAAGATAACACTGTTAAAATAAGAGATGATATAGACGAGAATACTATAACAGACTGGGCTTATTTTGACAGTGACGGAAATATATGTGGTCAGCTTATAGGAGTTTCATATACACGTGACGGTGAGCCATATTTCGGAATGGGTGACAAATATAAAAATAAATAGAAATTAAAAAACCTCCGCTGATTATATAAGCGGAGGTTTCAGCCTGTCGAAAAAGGCACAGCATAAAGCTGTGCTTTTTGTTATAGATATGGTATAATGATATTGGGTGAAGAAAGTGATAGTAAAAGGACGAGAAAATCGAAATCAGATAGAAA
>DBFOUY010000258.1:0-4810 GCA_048365975.1 Eubacterium sp. | reverse complement strand
AGGATTAAATATGTCAGTTTGTTGCTTATCCAGGTGGTTTTTATGCTATTTATTCAGTTCTGCTTTGCCCTCAGGGGTATCACGATAGTATTGTGTGAATGGGTGGAAACGCTCCTGCTCCTCCCATATTTCCTTGGCTTTCGGTGCCCACAGCTTTGCATATTCATCACACTTTGAGCAAAGTGTTTCTGCACTTTCAGGGCAGGTCAGGTTAGTTGATTTTGCACCTGTTTTGCTTACCATTTTTCTGAGTGCCTGTGGGTTTTCAAGCATAGGGCAGGGTCTTAGCATATTGTCGTTAAACGGCTGACCCTTATAATATTCTTTGAACAGAGGGGATTTAAGACATTCAATAATACTCTTTTCCCTGATATTTGAATCACTGTAATGCACAAAAACGCAAGGTTCAACATCGCCCTCGCTGTTAATGTGAAAATAGTTTCTTCCGCCTGCAATACAGCCACCTACAAATTCAGCATCATTCTGAAAATCAACGGTGAAAATAGGTTTGCCTGTTTTGCCGTTTCTGTTTTCTCTTATTCTTCTGTAAACGTGCTCACGCTGTTCAGGGGACAGAAGAAGCTTTGTATCTGCATCACTGCCTACAGGCATATAGTGAAAATACCATGCAAAGCGTGCACCGTTTTCAATCATTAAATCATAAAATTCGTCACTTGTAACAGCATCATAGTTCTGGCTTGTGTAGCAGATTGATGTACCGAAAAGGCACTTGTGTCTTTTAAGCATCTGCATAGCCTTGAGTGTTCTTTGATATGCACCATTACCACGTCTGCCGTCAGTAGTTTCCTCGCTGCCCTCGATTGAAAGGGCAAGGGACAGATTACCACACTTGTTCATTTCATCGCAGAAATTATCATCAACAAGCGTTCCGTTTGTATATGCAAGGAACAGACAGTCGCTGTTTTCCCTTGCAACAGTTAAAATGTCTTTCTTTCTTATTAACGGCTCACCGCCTGTGTACATAAAGAAATGTGTGCCGATTGCTTTTGCTTCTGTTACAATTCGGCGCATTTCATCAAGGGTGAGGTTTGAGTTATGACCATATTCAGCAGCCCAGCAGCCTTTGCATTTCATATTGCAGGCAGATGTTGGGTCAAGCAGAATTACCCACGGTATATTGCAATGCTCCTCGTCTCTTTTTTTTCTGAGGGTTGAGGTGCCTATCAGTCCAAGATCAATCGCAAAGGTCAGCACTGCTTTTTGCAACATTTCCTCGTCAACCTCTTTAAGACCCCTGAATAAAAACTTATTCCATACATTATCTTTATCATTTAAAATTTCAATCGGCTTAGTAAAAGTGCTTTCCGGATACATTTTACCCGCAGCAGCCTTGCCGATTTTAATCAGCTTAAGTATATTTTTTTCAGGATTTTTATAAACATACTTAAATATTCTGTTGCCTATCAGGTGAAGCACCTTGCTTTTTGTATGAGCCATTCTGTTACCTCTTTCACATTACCTCTGGTGTTGTGATTTTTAGCATTGTTAAAATATTTTTGATAGTGTCCTTAACAGCTGTGCAAAGATAAAGTCTTGCACGCATTAAGCCCTCGTCGTCTATCATAACTCTTTGAGCATTGTAAAATTTGTGGAATAATGTTGCAAGCTCTATTACATAATGTGTAATTTTGGCAGGATTATAAAATTCTGCAGCAGCAATTATTTCATCAGTGAGAGCAGAAAGGTGGCGGATAAGCTCCTTTTCCTCATCGCTGTTAAGCAGTGCAAGCTCGTCGTCAGATGGTGTTTTTATTTCGACACCCTGCTCCTGTGCTTTTTTCAGAATTGAGCAGATTCTTGCATGTGCATACTGAACATAGTAAACAGGGTTTTCACTTGATTCCTTTGCTGCAAGCTCAAGGTCAAAATCAAAATGAGAGTTAGGCTCACGTAGATTGAAGAAAAATCTTGCAGCGTCAAGCGGTACTTCGTCAATAAGTGTATTGAGAGTTATAGCCTTGCCTGAACGCTTTGAAAGCTTGATCGTTTCGCCCTCACGCACAAGTCTTACCATCTGCATTATTACAGCGTCAAGTCTGTCTGCATCAAGACCGAGAGCAGTAAGTGCCGCCTTCATTCTCGGCACATAGCCGTGGTGGTCTGCACCGAGCACGTCAATTGCTTTGTCATAGCCACGTGTAACAAGCTTGTTATAGTGATATGCGATGTCAGGAACAATATAGGTCGGCAGACCGTTTGCTCTTACAAGCACAATATCCTTGTCGTTGCCATATTCGCTTGCTTTAAACCACAGTGCACCGTCCTGCTCATAGGTAACACCCTTTTCCTTCATAGCGGTGATAACACGTTCAACAGAGCCGTCATTATGGAGTGTTGACTCTCTGAACCATTTGTCATATGTTATTCTGTATCTGCCTAAATCCTTTTCAAGTCCTTCAACATTCTTCGGCAGAGCATAGTCTACAAGAGCATTTCTTCTTGTCTTGCTGTCACATTCAACAAATTTGTCGCCGTATTCTTTAATGAAATTTTCAGCGTGTGCTGTTATATCCGCACCCTGATATGCATCCTCAGGCATTTCAACAGTGCTGTCAAAATGCTGAAGGTACCTTACCTCAAGGGATGTGGCAAATTTTTCAATCTGATTGCCTGCATCATTAACATAAAACTCTCTGCTAACGTCATAGCCTGCCCAGTCAAGAACTGAAGCAAGGCAGTCACCGATAGCACCGCCCCTTGCATTGCCTATGTGCATAGGACCTGTTGGGTTTGCAGATACAAATTCAACAATTACCTTTTTGCCCTGACCGAAATCAGATTTACCATAATCTTTACCGCAGGCAAAAACGTCCTTAAGAATTTCACTGTAGTATTTCTGAGAAAGGAAAAAATTCAGAAAGCCCGGTCCTGCAATTTCAGCTCTGTCGAATACTGTGTCAGTTAAATCAAGATGGTTTACTATGCTTTCTGCAATCATTCTCGGTGCCTTTTTAAAGGCTTTTGCACCTGCCATTGCAACGTTGCTTGAATAATCACCGTTAGCCTTGTTTGCAGGTCTTTCAACTATAAAAGCAGGTATCTCTGCCTCAGTCAGTTCACCATCACTTATTGCTTTTGCAATTGCATCATTTATTAAAGTCCTGAGCTTATTTTCCGTTTCTTTAACTAATTTTGACATTGTATTTTTTACTCCTGATTTTTTCTGAAGGTCATTTTTACCTCATTTTTTGAAGCTAAAGCTCCGTTAATATCAATATCATATCCGAAGATGAATTCTCCGCGTTCACCATCAAATTCAGTGTCAATGGTGTGACCTGATATTCCCATTAAAATATCGCCGTATTCTGTACCGTATCGGCACATATTACGTTTTGATTTTTCAATTATCAGACAGGATGCATACTCTCCGCCTCTTGTCATTTCAACACGGCTTTCATCTTTGTTAATTTTTACACATACATCTATCGGGGATGACGGCTGTTCCTGCTCCTCCTTGTATTGCATTATGTAACAGCTTTCACTCTCTTCAAGTGAGGCAACAGTGGTAATTTCCATTCTGTCCCTTTGCATATCTATCTGCTGTGTACCGAGCACCTTTAATAGTACATTAAGCATTTTTATATCCTTCCGCCCCGTTCTAATGCAAGCTGAATAAGTCTGTCAATCAGCTCCTTGTATGATACGCCCACAGCTTCAAAAAGCTTGGGGTACATACTTATTGCTGTCTGACCGGGGATTGTATTTATTTCATTGAGCAACACACGCTCATCATACTTTGTAACAAAGAAATCAACTCGGCTCATACCTTCACATCCCATAGCGGAGTATGCCTTGATTGCCTGCTTTTTAATCTCTTCACGCTTTTCGTCAGAAAGCTGTGCAGGGATAAGGGTCTGTGACGGATTGTTGTATTTTGCATCAAAATCATAGAATTCTGCTGAGGCAAGAATCTGACCGACCTCACCTGTTACAGGCTCATTGTTGCCCATTACGGCACACTCAACCTCGTAGCCGTCAATAAACTCCTCAAGAACAGCTTTTTTATCTTCCTTAAATGCAATTTCCATTGCATCTTCAAGTTCTTCTTTGTTCCCTGCTTTTGAAATACCCACAGATGAACCTGCATTTGCAGGCTTAACAAAAATCGGAAATCCAAGGTATTCAATAGCTTTGTCAAGCAGCTCACCGCCGTTTTTGCTGTAATTATATTTACTGATAGCAAACCATTTAGCCTGAGGAATATTAAACGCATCAGCAACAGCGTTTGTAACAGCTTTGTCCATACAAACACCTGAAGAGGTAGCGTCACAGCCGACAAAAGGAATCTGTGCAAGCTGCAGAAGTCCCTGGATAGTGCCGTCCTCGCCGTTCTTGCCGTGAAGCACAGGAAAAACAGCGTCAAGCTTAACAATATCACCCTTAGCGGTAACAAGTCCGCCCACTGTTGAATCAGGTGAAATAAATGCAGGAATAAGACTTTTTGACTGCAGCCATTTGTCGTCAGGCAGAAGCTCTACATTATCATTGAAAATGTACCATCTTCCTGCCTTTGTAATTCCTATCAAAACGATATTGTATTTTGTAAGGTCTATATTTTTTATGATGCTTCTTGCTGAGATGCAGCTGATATCGTGTTCTGAAGAAACACCGCCGAAAATAATTCCTATAGTAAGTTTATTCATAAGAAAGTACCACTCTCCATAATTATTCATAATATTGTAACACAATAAAGATTAATAATCAATATAATAAAAAAATAAAAATTTAGTGACAAACAGAGCCTGTGATGTTATAATACTATAGATTAATATAAATTATTAATCTTTAT
>DBFOUY010000257.1:0-4364 GCA_048365975.1 Eubacterium sp. | reverse complement strand
TCCACACCATCTACTGGCCTATTATGCTTATGGCACTTGGTGAGCCGCTGCCAAAGCAGGTTTTCGGTCATCCATGGCTTCTTTTTGGTGAGGATAAGATGAGTAAATCAAGAGGTAATGTTATTTACGCCGATGACCTCGTTGAGCTTCTTGGCGTTGATGCAGTAAGATATTATCTTTTAAGCGAAATGCCTTATGCATCTGACGGCTCTATCACCTATGAAACTATTATTGAAAGATTTAATTCTGACCTTGCAAACACATTTGGCAATCTTGTTAACAGAACTATTGCAATGCAGAACAAATACTTTGACGGCGTAATCTGTGAGCCGACTGATGCTGAGGCTGTTGATGATGAACTTAAGCAGTTTGCTCTCGACACAGTTAAAAAAGTTGAAAAATGCTTTGAAACATACAGGGTAGCCGATGCAATTGAGGCTGTATTAAACCTTGCAAAGCGTTCCAACAAATATATTGATGAAACCACTCCTTGGGCACTCGCAAAGGATGAGAGCAAAAAAGCTCGTCTGGGCACTGTGCTTTATAACCTTCTTGAGGCTATCAGATATATCGCAGTGCTGCTTTCACCATTTATGCCTGAAACTGCTGAAAAAATATTTGCTCAAATGAATTGTGATGTTAAGGATTATAGCTCACTTGCAGAATTCGGTGCAACAAAAGCAGGCGTTTGCGTTAATCAGGCAGAAGCTCTCTTTGCAAGAATTGATACTCAGAAAATGCTTGAAGATATTGCTGCAAAGCAGGAAGCTGCTCAGAAGGCAGAGCAGAAATCTTCAAAGCCTGAGATTGAAGGGCTTGCTGAAATTCAGTTTGATGATTTTGCAAAGGTTGAGCTGAGAGTTGCTGAAATAACAGAATGTGAACCGATTAAAAAGGCTAAAAAGCTTTTGAAAATACAGGTTAATGACGGCACAGACAAACCAAGACAGATTGTTTCAGGAATCGCACCGTGGTATAAACCCGAGGATTTAATCGGCAAAAGTGTTGTTATTGTTGCAAACCTTAAGCCTGCAAAGCTTTGCGGAGAAATGAGCAACGGTATGCTCCTTGCAGGTGATGTAAGCGAAGACGATGTTAAGGTGCTTTTTGTTGACGGTATGCCTGCAGGTACTAAAATAAGATAATATAAAACAGAGGTAGTAATAATGTATCAAAACATATTTGATACACATTCACACTACGACGATGAAAAATTTAACCCTGACCGAGAAACGCTTATAAGCAGTCTTCAAAGTCAGGGTGTTTCTAATGTTGTAAGCTGCGGATGTGATATTGAAACAACACAGTTCAATTTTGATTTGGCGCAGAAATATGATTTTATGTATTTTGCTGCCGGATTTCATCCTGAATGTCTTGAGTGTGCAAGCCTTAAGGATTTAGAAATAATAAAAAAATTCGCTCAGAATAAAAAGTGCGTGGCAATCGGTGAAATAGGTCTTGATTATCACTGG
Source organism: Eubacterium sp. (assembly GCA_048365975.1). GTDB lineage: Bacteria > Bacillota > Clostridia > Oscillospirales > Acutalibacteraceae > Eubacterium_R. The sequence goes on along the minus strand of DBFOUY010000257.1, from coordinate 2,892 downwards.
ATGAGCTCCACAAAGGAAATTCAAAAGGATTTCTTTAAAGCACAGATTGAGCTTGCTGCCGAGCTTGATATGCCTGTAATAGTTCACGACAGAGAGGCTCACGGCGATACCTTAGAAATACTGAAAGCCACAAAACCCAAGGGAGTTGTTCACTGCTTTTCAGGTTCAAAGGAAATGGCTCGTGAAATAATTAAGCTCGGTATGTATATCGGACTTAACGGCGTAGTAACATTTAATAACGCAAGAAAAAGTCTTGAGGTTGTTAAGGATATTCCTCTTGACCGCCTTGTGCTTGAAACTGACTGTCCTTACCTTGCCCCTGTCCCCCATCGAGGTAAAAGAAATGATTCATCACTTATTCCATTTGTTGCTGAAAAGATTGCAGACTTGCTTGATATAGGCACACAGGAGCTTTTAAATATCACTGCTGAAAATGCAAAAAGATTGTACAGCTTATAAAGCTCTTGATTTAATAATGACCCTATGTTATTATACTTTGGTATTTTTATGATAATAAAGGAGGAAGCATGAACAGTATTACACTTGCAATGTCATTAAATGACATTATTGAAAAAATTGACGGCTGGGTATGGGGCTGGGTTCTTATTATATTAATCCTTGCTGCCGGACTCTGGCTATCAGTACGAACAGGCTTTGTTCAGATATTTCACCTTGGAAAAGCTTTAAAATATATGGTGAAAAATGAGGACGAGGGTGATGGCGAGGTTACATCATTTGGTGCACTGTGCACTGCCCTTTCAGCAACCATAGGCACAGGAAACATTGTAGGAGTTGCTACGGCTATCTGTCTTGGTGGCAGAGGTGCTCTTTTATGGATGCTTATTGCTGCCTTTTTCGGAATGGCTACAAAGTATTCAGAGGGCTTTCTTGCAATAAGATTTCGTGATAAAAAGGATGACAACCATTACCTTGGCGGTCCTTTCTATTATATAGAAAAGGGTATGGGTCCTAAATGGAAATGGCTTGCAAAGCTTTTTGCCGTATTCGGAATCGGTGCAGGTCTTTTAGGTATCGGCACAATAACTCAAATCAATGGTATCACAAGCGCTGTTAACAATTTCTTTGACCCTGAGGCAAAGCACATTGCTTTTTCAATCGGCGAAAACAGCTACACCTGGTCAACAGTTATAGGAGGTATTGCCGTAACTCTCTTTGCTGCTCTTGTTATCATCGGCGGTATCAAAAGAATTGCAAAAGTATCAGAGGTTATTGTTCCTGTTATGGCAATTACATATGTCGTTTTTGTTTTAATTATTGTATTCACTCATTTAAGTGAAATACCTGCCGCATTATCAAGCGTATTCAAACTTGCATTTTCAGCAAAGGCTGTAACAGGTGCAGGTGTCGGTATAACACTTAAGCTTGCAATGCAGAAGGGTATCGGCAGAGGTATATTCTCAAACGAAGCAGGCTTAGGCTCGGCACCTATTGCTGCTGCCGCTGCAAAAACAAAAGACCCTATACGTCAGGGACTTGTTACAATGACAGGAACTTTTATTGACACAATAGTTATCTGCACACTGACAGGTCTTTCAATAATTTTAACAGGTGCAGACAATGCATTTGTTGAAAACAGCGTTGAGGGTGTAAGCATCACCACGATAGCGTGGCAGAAGGGTCTGCCGTGGAATGAAAGCATATCTGCATTCATTCTTATGCTTTGCCTGACCTTCTTTGCCTTCACTACAATTCTCGGCTGGGATTATTACAGTGAACGCTGCCTTGAATACCTCACAGGCTCACAGAAGGCTGTTAAGGTTTACCGTTATATTTACATATTAGCTGTATTTATCGGTCCTTATTTAACAGTATCAGCAGTATGGAATATTGCTGATATATTCAACGGCTTAATGGCATTCCCTAACCTTATTGCACTCTTTGCTCTCAGTGGTCTTGTAGGTAAAGAAACAAGAGCATATTTTGCAGAAAAAAATCATGATTTAAAAGAGCTTTCAAAAAAGAAAAAGCACTAATCATTAACAAAAAACACCTTGCAAACAAAAAACGTTTGCAAGGTGTTTTTTACTATATATTCATAGTTGATAAATAATCCATCAGCTTTTGTCTGTCCTCATAAGACATAAGTCTTACCCTGAGAAGAACAGACTGTTCAAAATCAGAAAGCTGATTAAAGCCATCAGTTGTACGCCAGCCCAAATCAAAGCTGTCTGATGCGTGTAAATCTGACTCCTTTTCATCACTGATGAGATCATCAACAGTCACATTGAACAAAGTAGCCATTTTTTTCATAACCGACAGCTTTGGGAAGCTTTTGCCTATTTCATAATAGGCATATGCACTTCTCTTTATTTCAAGTGCATCTGCCACCTGCTGCTGTGTCAGACCTGCACTTTTTCTAAGAGCTTTAATCTTTGATGCTAATTCTACCATTTTATCTCTCCTTTCGCCATTATTCGCACTTTTAGTATAATATAATATCCGTGAAATGTCAATATATGTCACACTTAATAAATATTACAAATTTTCATATAAAATTGACAAATTTGTTACAATAATGTTATAATTATATCGATATGTTCAATATCAATATGAAATAAAGGAGTTTTTAAATTGAAAAGGATATTATCTGTATTGCTCTGTCTGTTACTGACAGTCAATATATTCGCCGTTTTCAATATCAACGATAAATGACTTTCCGCCCATAAAAAGAAAATCTCTGTTTAATTCCTTTTCACCGATTTTTCTTTCGTCAGCCTCTGCGGCTTCCGAAAGTCCAAAACCTTTTTCCTTTGTGTAAACAGATTTTTCAGTCACTTTTGTGTAACCGTCAACAGGCGGTTTCTTACCGAAATCAAAACTTGCCTCTTTCATTTTATCAATTTCCTCTCTAAAATACATTATAATAATTTA
>DBFOUY010000256.1:0-22624 GCA_048365975.1 Eubacterium sp. | reverse complement strand
AAAAATCAGGGAACATGGACACTTCACGGCGGCGGACGTTTCAGCTTTAACCTTTGGGAGGTTGAGGATTCTGATGACAGCAGCGTGACATTTTCATTTTTCTCACCTGATATGGAGGATGGCTTTCCCGGCAATTTCAAAATGACTGTCAAATATACACTGACTGATGAAAATGTGCTCAGACTGGACTACACTGTTTTATCAGACAAAAAGACTGTTGCAAACCCAACAAACCACTCATATTTCAATTTATCCTGCAATCCTGATGAAACTGTTGAAAATCATCTTTTACAGATTAATGCAGATTATTTCACCGAAACTGACGACTGCCAGCTCCCCACAGGTGAGCTTGGGGAGGTTAAGGGAACAATGATGAATTTCACTGAAATGCATAAAATCGGTGACAGAATGGATGAACCCTTCAGAGCAATAATTGATGGTATCGGTTATGACAACAACTACTGTCTGCACAATAATGAAATCGGCAAAATGGCACAGGCTGCAATACTTGCCCACGAAGAAAGCGGAAGAAAGATGGAGGTTTGGACAGACCTGCCCGGTATTCAGCTTTACTGCGGCGGCTGGCTTGAAAAGGATTACACTCTCGGCAAGGGTGACAGCATTGTTAAATTCCGCAGAGGTGCAGCACTTGAAACACAGTTTTATCCTGACTCACTTAACCTTAATAATTTCCCTTTCAGATATGTTGAACCAGACAAGGAATTTAAAACAACAACTGAATTCAGATTTTCAATTCTCTAAAAGCAAACAGCACTTCAAATGAAGTGCTGTTTATTTTTCAGTCTGTCAGAAAAGGAAAAACCCGTCACTTGCGTGACGGGTTCCCCAACGTGTAATAACATGCATTAAAGGTAAAAATCAAAAAACTCTTCACAGACATTGCGAAGTAATTATTTGATGCTATGAGGAGTGATGTCGGCTCCTCACACATTCATTGTACATCATACGTTGTATTTTGTCAATAACAAATATCAAATTGTGTAATAATATTTTTGTGAGGTGTTATTATGCAATATTATCCGAGAATACGCGACTTGCGTGAGGACAGTGATTTAACACAGGCTCAGCTTGTTCAGATACTTAAAATGCACAAAACAACATATACAAATTATGAACAGGGAAAACGTGAACCGCCCTTTGAATTTATTGTTAAATTAGCAAAGTTTTACAATGTTACGATTGATTATATTGCAGGACTTACAAATACACCTACACCATACAACAAAGATTAGATATATACCGTATATCAGGAAAATAAAAAGCAGATTGACAAAACTGTCAATCTGCTTTTATATTTTCGTATATAATTTATAATACGCCTTAACGATTCTCTTCACTATGCTGCTTAGCCGCAGTAACAAATCCACGGAAAAGAGGATGAGGTTTGTTGGGTCTTGACTTGAATTCAGGATGAAACTGACCTGCAACAAACCACGTATGGTTGGGAATTTCAACCATTTCAACAATATGGTCATCAGGCGATGTACCTGCAAAAATCATACCGTGTTTCAAAAAATCAGCTCTGTAATCATTATTAAATTCATATCTGTGACGATGACGCTCATTAATCATCGCCTCGCCGTAAAGCTCATATGCCTTTGACTCAGGATTAAGCTTGCAGGGATACTGACCAAGACGCATTGTACCGCCCATATCGGTAACATTCTTCTGCTCAGGCAGAATATCAATAACAGGATATTTTGTCTGAGGATTGATTTCAGCAGAATTTGCACCCTCCAGACCAAGCACATTGCGTGCATACTCAATAACAGCAATCTGCATACCAAGGCAGATACCAAAATAAGGAACACCCTTTGTTCTTGCATATTCGCAGGCTTTTATTTTACCCTCAATGCCTCGTGAGCCAAAACCGCCGGGAACAAGAATGCCGTCCATATCACCGAGGATTTCATCAATATCAGCACCATTTTCAAGGCTTTCACTGTCAATCCAGTGAATATCAACAGCACTGCCTGTTGATATTCCGCCGTGCTTTAATGCCTCATTAACCGAAATATATGAATCGTGAAGCTCTATATATTTGCCCACCATTGCGATTTTAACTGTCTGCTTAGGATTTCTTAAAACACTGAGCATCTCTGTCCAGTCGGTCAAATCAGCCTTACCGCATTCAAGACCAAGCTTTTTTATAACAACCTCGTCCATTTTCTGCTCGTGGAGCATCATCGGCACTGCATAAAGAATATCGCAGTTATTATTTTCAATAACACATTCCTTGTCAACATTGCAGAAAAGTGCAATTTTATTTTTAATATCATCTGTCAACGGATGCTCTGTACGACAAACAATAATATCAGGATGAATACCCATTGAAAGCATTTCCTTGACAGAATGCTGTGTTGGCTTTGATTTAAGCTCATCAGATGCTGCAAGATACGGTACAAGTGTAACATGAATAAACAGACAGTTTTCTCTGCCCACATCAACAGCAAACTGACGTATAGCTTCAATAAACGGCTGTGATTCAATATCGCCTATTGTTCCGCCGATTTCAACAAAGCAGACGTCAGCACCGCATTCGGCATTCTTAGATATGTAACACTTAATTTCGTTTGTAACGTGGGGAATTATCTGTATAGTCTGACCGCCGTAAACGCCCTTTCGCTCATCGCTTATAACCTTCCAGAACACTCTGCCGCTTGTAAGGTTTGAATTCTGAGAAAGGCTTTCATCAATAAATCTTTCGTAGTGACCAAGATCCAAATCGGTTTCAGCACCGTCGTCGGTAACAAAAACCTCACCATGCTGAACAGGATTCATAGTGCCGGGGTCAACATTCAGATAAGGGTCAAGCTTCTGTGCAGTGACCTTTAAGCCCCTGGCTTTAAGAAGACGACCTAAGGATGCAGCAGTAATTCCCTTGCCAAGTCCCGAAACCACACCGCCTGTAATAAAAATGTATTTTGTGTTCAATCTGACCACTCCCTTATGAAAATATATTAAGAGGATTTTTAATCCTCTTTATCAGCTATCAGCCCTTAACTGCTGTGCAGGTTACTCTTACACCAAGCTTTTTAAGCAGACTTTCATCAACCTGTGACAGCATAACAGACGAATGCATTTCGCAGTTCTCAAGCTTTTTAAGCTGCTCAAGTGCAAGCTTTGCATTGCTGTCACTGACTGCAGAAACTGAAAGTGCAATGAGAACCTCGTCTGTATGAAGCCTTGGGTTTTTATTGCGAAGATGATTTACCTTAAGCTCCTGAATAGGCTTAATAACTTCAGGCAGAAGGAGCAAAACATCTTTATCTATATTTGCAGTATATTTAAGTGCATTAATAAGCATAGCAGATGCACAGCCAAGCAAATCTGAGGTTTTTCCTGTAATAATTGTACCGTCATTAAGCTCAATAGCTGCCGCAGGTGCACCTGTTTTTTCAGAAAGCTCCTCGGCTGTCTTGGCACAAAGTCTGTCCTCAACAGACAAGCCTGCATTATTCATAAGCAGCTCAAGCTTATAAATCTCATCCTTCTTTTCTCCGCCCTTAAGGGTATTGCAGCAGGCATTATAATAACGTCTTATTATCTCCTGCCTTGAAGCCTCACTTACAGTCTCATCATCAAAAATGCAGTTGCCTGCCATATTAACGCCCATATCGGTAGGTGATTTATAAGGGCATTTGGAATAAATCTTTTCAAATGTTGCTTTAAGAACAGGGAATATTTCAACATCTCTGTTATAATTAACTGTTGTTTCACCATATGCCTCAAGATGCCATGGATCAATCATATTAACATCGTTAAGGTCGGCGGTTGCTGCCTCATAGGCAATATTAACAGGGTGATTAAGCGGAATGTTCCATATAGGGAAGGTTTCAAACTTAGCATAGCCTGCTTTTATGCCCCTCTTATTCTCATGATAAAGCTGTGAAAGGCAGGTAGCCATTTTTCCGCTGCCGGGGCCGGGTGCAGTTATAACAACAAGCTCTCTTGTAGTTTCAATATAATCATTCTTGCCGTAGCCCTCATCGCTGACTATTTTGCTGATATTTGCAGGGTATCCCTCAATAACATAATGGTGATAAAAAGGAATGCCTGCCTGCTCAAGCTTTCTTTCAAAAGCCTGCACCTTTGGAGTAGACACATACTTTGTAAGCACAACACTGCCAACCATAAGTCCTCTGCCTCTGAAAGCATCAATCAGTCTGAATAAATCAATATCATATGTAATACCAAGGTCACCGCGCACCTTGTCCTTTTCAATATCCTCAGCACTGATTACTACAACAATTTCTGCCTGGTCCTTAAGCTGCAAAAGCATCTGCAGCTTACTGTCAGGCTGAAAGCCCGGCAAAACTCTTGATGCGTGGTAATCGTCAAAAAGCTTTCCGCCAAATTCAAGATACAGCTTTCCGCCAAATTCGTTTATTCTTTCCTTAATCCTTTCGGACTGCATTTGTAAATACTTGTCATTATCAAAGCCTGTTTTAAACATAATTCCCTCTCATAGCACAAAAATATATAAAGGCGACTATATAGGGGGATAACACCCCTGCATAGTCCCCTTTGACTAATAAATACAAAAAACGGCTGTACTGATGTACAACCGTCTGTACTTACATATTATACAGTAAAATATTGCCGAAATCAATAGCTTATAAAAATTTTTTATCACAAATAATATTTTTATACTATTTATGATTTTTCTTTTTTCTGTTGCGAAGCACAATCATAAACACCATACCAACAAGACCGCCGACAGCATTCATCATCATATCTGTCATAGTATCCACAAGTCCAAGATAGCCGTATTCATTATTATATTTTGAAAGGTCAAACATTGCGGTTTCAGGTCCTGCCTTTGAAAGCTGAAGGTTTGTCCCGTGAAGAGAGTCCATTAAAAATTCATAAAACTCCCAGCCAACGGCAATCGAAAGTGCAAACATAATTGAAAAAATTGCCGCAAGCGTTGCCGCACACTGCCCCTTTTTCCTCTGAATAATAACTGCAAAATCATAGCCGAATACTGCACATACAAAGCCTGACAGAATATGCATCATATTGTCAAACCACGCAATACTGTCAAACATTCCGAAATATGAACCTATAACAATACCCACGAAAATTATAACATTAAGCATAGTCTGACTGAGGGGCGGCACCTCTTCAATAAAGCTGCCGTTGCCGAAAACCTGAAACATATCCCACAGATGTGTAAATATAAAACAGAACACACTTTCAAAGCCCATTACCACATCGCCGTGAATAAAGGAATATGCTGCACATATAAGCATTGACACTCTAACGACAAGCCAGAAAACAAGCTGTGCTTTAGGTATTTTATTAATAGGGTCTTTTTTTATTTTATAAGCCACAACGCACCTCAAATGTAAAATATATCTAATTTTAACACATATAAACAAAAAGTCAAATATAATTGTTGTCTGACTGCTTGTCAATTATTAAACAAATATAAACTATTAGCTAAAATCGTAGACAAATGTATTTTATATTGTTATAATCGTCAGCAGAAAATGAACACAACCGCGCAATGTGTTCAAGATAATCGGAGGAAAATATATGTCAGAATTCACCAGCAAATATGATGTTAAAAAAACAATGTATGAAAAGTTTATGGATTCTGTTGCTGCAAGGGGCGACAATCCATGCTTCTATTATTATAATAATACTATAAGCTGGAATGAAGCAGATGAAATGGTTAACTGCTGTGCAGCAGCACTTCTTGCTAACGGAGTAAGAAAGGGTGACAGAGTTATTGTCTGCGCACCGAATATGCCCCAGTGTATAACAGCAATTTATGCTATCAACAAAATAGGTGCAATTGCGTCAATGCTTCATCCTCTTTCAGTGGCAAGCGAAGCACAGTATGCTAAAAACCTTGTAGGTGCAAAGTTTGCATTCTGCTTTGATGTAAGTGAAAAAGCATTTGCAGGTATGAATGACCTTACTCTTGTTAAATGCAGAACTGCACAGTACTTCCCTAAAACACCTTACGGCTTTATTGCAAATATTCTTTACAAGAAAAAAATCAAGGGCAAGACCGCAAAAGCAACAGGCGTAAGAAAGCTCATTGAATGGACCGATTTTCTTGCAGAAGGCAAGGAATATTTAAAAAACAATGAGGTTGAGATTGAAACCGATTACAACGCAACCGCTGTAACAATGATGACAGGCGGAACAACAGGCAATCCTAAAGCAGTTATGCTTTCAAACTATAACATTAACAACCTTTCATACGAGGTTTGGGATGTTGTTGAAACTGTTATCGAAAAGGAAATTGACCCTGACAATGATGTTATGCTCACTGCACTTCCTGTTTTCCACGGCTTCGGCTTTGGTATGTGTATGCACTATTCAATCATTGTTGGTCAGGCACAGTCACTGTTCCCGCAGTTTGATGCTAAAATGTGCTCTGATGCAATTAAAAAATATCACATCAACTACGTATTCGGTGTGCCTGATTTCTTTGAAAAGGTTTATAAAGCAGGCTACCTTAAGGGTGTTGATATGAGCACAATGAAGCTTATCGGCTCAGGCGGTGACGTTGTACCTTATTCACTGACTGAAAAAATGGACAGAATGCTTAAGGAAAACGGCTCAAAATTCCATTTTGCAACAGGCTACGGCTTAACTGAGTGTGTAACTGTTTGTACCTTCACAGATATGAGAAGAGAGGCTCCTCAGGGATGTATCGGTCTGCCTACATATAACATTGAGGTTATGACTGTTAAACCGGGTACTACTGAGGAGGTTAAGGGTGAAGACGGCGAGCTTTGCGTTTATGGTCCTACTCTTATGCAGGGCTACTGGAATGACCCTGAGGAAACAGCTAAAATGCTTGTTAAGCATGATGACGGCAGAGTATGGCTTCACACTGGTGATATGTGCTTTATTGAGGAAGGCACAAATGATATTTATTACCGCCAGAGATTAAAGAGAGTTTACAAAATCAGCGGTTACCTTGTTTACCCTTCATTCATTGAGGAGTCTTATCGTGCAATGGCAGAAATTTATGACTGCTGCGCAATCGGCACAGGTGAGAAAGGAAACACAAAATTAAAGCTGTTTGTTGTTAAAAACAAAAAATATGCATCAGACGATGAGGAAGCACTTAAAAAGAAGATTATTGATTTTGGTATGCAGAATCTTTCAAAATGGTCTGTACCAAAGCAGATTGAGTTTATTGACGAGCTTCCAAGAACAAAAATCGGCAAAGTTGATTTCAAGGTGCTTAAATAAATCAGCAAAGGCAATGGATATAATCCATTGCCTTTCTTTTATATATCTAATAAATGCCTTACAAAAAAGCATATAGCAGGCTTGCTGTTCTATAATATTAAAAAAACATTAATTTTTACGGCATTTACAAACATTTTGCAGCGTGATAAAATAAATAAAAACACCTTAAGGAAGTTAGTAATGTACCGCATTTTTATAGTTGAAGACGACAGAGGAATAGCACAGGCAATTAAAGAGCAGGCAGAGCTGTGGGATATGCAGGCAAGGTGTGCACAGAGCTTCAGCAACATTATGGCAGAGTTTGCCGAATATGATCCACACCTTGTATTAATGGATATTTCACTCCCCTTCTTTAACGGCTACCACTGGTGCAGTGAAATAAGGAAGGTATCAAAGGTGCCTGTTATTTTCATATCATCTGCATCAGACAATATGAATATTATTATGGCAATGAATATGGGCGGTGACGATTTTATTGCAAAGCCCTTTGAACAGAGTGTGCTTATTGCAAAAATTCAGGCAATGCTCAGAAGAACATATGATTTTGCAGAATCAGTAACAATTATTGAACACCGTGGTGCTTTGCTCAACACAGGCGACAGCACTCTGACCTACTGCGGTGAAAGCATTCCCCTTACCAAAAACGAATACATCATTATTTTAACTCTGATGAAAAATAAGGGCAAAATAATCAGCCGTGAAACTCTTATGGAAAAGCTATGGAAAACAGACAGCTTCGTTGACGAAAACACTCTCACTGTCAATGTCAGCAGACTGAGGAAAAAGCTTGAGGAATCAGGTCTTGAAGATTTTATAAAAACAAAATTCAAAATGGGCTACATTATAGAATAGGATAACAGTATGAAATTTTTATTATCATATATTAATCAGAAAAAAGCAGGAATAATAATATTTGTATTAACTGCATCAATATTTGCAGTCAGCTATTTTCTTTATCACCTGCCCCTTGGTGCAGTTCTTTATCCTCTGGCAGTAAGTACTTTTTTTGGTGCTGTTATTTTAATAGCAGATTACAAAAAAGAACATAAAAAGCACCTTGAGCTTTTAAGGCTGCAGGAGCTTAGCATTGAGCTTATGGATTACTTTCCGAATGCAACAACAATTGAGGACAAGGACTATCAGAAAATAATAGAGCTTATTAAGGAAGAACATGCATTGAAAGCCACACAGATGAATGTCCGCCTTTCAAATATGATTGACTATTACACAGCCTGGGTGCATCAAATTAAAACGCCCATAGCATCAATGAGCCTCAGACTCCAGAATGATGATACTGCTTTTTCAAACGATTTGGAAGAGGATCTGATGAAAATTGAACAGTATGTTGAAATGGTGCTTATGTTCCTCAGGCTTGAGTCAGATTATACTGATTATATTTTCAAAGAATATGAGCTTGATAGAATTGTTAAGGATTGTGTAAAGAAATTCTCAAAGCAATTTATAAGAAGAAAAATCAGGCTTGATTACCGTCTTCAGGATGAAATGGTCTTAACTGATGAAAAGTGGCTGTCATTTGTGATAGAGCAGGTGCTCTCAAATGCACTGAAATATACAGACAGCGGAACTATTTCAATTTACCTTAAGGAGCCGAAAATTCTTTGCATTGAGGACACAGGAATAGGCATTTCACCAGAGGATTTGCCAAGGATATTTGACAGGGGCTTCACAGGCTACAACGGACGCACTGACAAAAAAGCAAGCGGTATCGGACTTCACCTTTGCAAAATGATTTGCAGAAATCTTAATCACACTATCACAGCAAGCTCAATACAGGGCAAGGGAACAATAATTGAGATAGGTCTTGACAGTAACGAGCTTGAGATTGAATAAAATTATAACATCTTACAAAAATGTAAGTTCTTAATGGGGAAATGTAAGCAAAATCAATGGAGCTTCATTTCCCTATTCTGTTACAATAAATGTATCAGATAAGGAGGATTTGCTATGACAATACTTGAAGTAAATTCATTAAAAAAGATATATACCACACGATTTGGCAGCAACAAGGTAGAGGCACTGAAAAATGTAAATTTCAGTGTTGATGAGGGTGAATATGTTGCAATTATGGGTGAATCAGGCAGCGGTAAAACAACACTGCTCAATATTCTTGCCGCTCTCGACAAGGCAACCGCAGGCAGTGTAAGGCTGGCAGGGCAGGAGCTTTCACAGGTTAAGGAGAAGAACATTGCCGCATTCCGCCGTGACAATCTCGGATTTGTTTTTCAGGATTTCAACCTGCTTGACACCTTTTCAATTGAGGACAATATTTATCTTCCCCTTGTGCTTGCAGGCAAAAAGCACAACGAAATGAAGCGGAAGATTGAACCTATATCAAGAGTGCTCGGAATAGAAGGAATACTGAAAAAATTCCCTTATGAGGTTTCAGGCGGACAAAAACAACGTGCTGCCGTTGCAAGAGCACTTATTACCAACCCTAAGCTTATACTTGCAGATGAGCCTACAGGTGCACTCGATTCAAAAGCAACAGATGAGCTGCTGCGTCTTTTCAATAACATCAACGAAGCAGGACAGACACTGCTTATGGTTACCCATTCAGTAAAGGCGGCAAGCCACGCCAAGCGTGTATTGTTCATAAAGGACGGAGAGGTTTATCATCAGATTTACAGAGGTGATAATACAAAGGAACAGTTTTATCAAAAAATTTCCGATACTCTCACATTACTTGCAACAGGCGGTGAAAAGATATGAAGCTCAGTATTTACCCACGCCTTGCATTTAACTCCATAAAGAAAAACAAAAAACTATATACACCTTATATTCTGACATGTATAGGAATGATAATGATGTTTTACATCGTTTGCTTTCTTGCAAATTCAGATATTACAGATACTATTATAATGTCTTCTGCTGTTAGGCTTATAATGGTGCTCGGCAGTATAGTAATGGCTGTATTTTCAATGGTATTTCTTTTTTACACAAATTCATTTTTAATTAAACGAAGGAAGAAAGAATTCGGTCTTTATAACATTTTAGGAATGGGCAAAAACAATCTTTCCAAGGTGTTGATAAGTGAAAGTCTAATAGTCGGTGTCATTTCAATTCTATGCGGACTGTTCTTAGGCATTCTGTTTTCAAAGCTGTCAGAGCTGCTTTTTGTTAATATCCTCGGCGGTGAAATCGACTTCGGCTTTAAAATAGATTTTACTGTTATAAAATACACTGTAATTCTATTTGCCGTTATATTCCTGCTGCTTCTAATAAACACATTAAAGCAGATAAAAAGCTCGCAGCCCATTGAACTTTTAAGGAGTGAAAACGCAGGTGAAAAACCTCCTAAGGGCAACTATATTTTTGCAATAGCAGGAATCATTCTGCTTGCAATTGCGTATTTTATCGCCGTATCCGTTCAGACATCTGTTGAAGCGCTGCTTTGGTTTTTTGTTGCAGTTGTTATGGTTATAATTGCAACATATCTTCTTTTCATTGCAGGCTCAGTATCATTCTGCAAAATCCTGCAGAAAAATAAAAACTACTATTACAAAACAAACCATTTTGTATCTGTATCATCAATGATTTACAGAATGAAAAGAAATGGTGCAGGACTTGCATCAATATGCATAATCTGCACTATGGTGCTGGTTATGATTTCTTCAACTGTCTGCCTGTATTTCGGCAGTGAGGATTCTATTGAAAAACGCTACCCACGCAATTTTATTTTAAATTCACACTCAGTTCAATTAGATAATCTTTATTCATCAGATATGGAGTTGCTTAAGGAAACAGCATATAACACTGCCACCGACAACAACTACACACCTGAAAATATTCTTGACTACAGCTATGCAGCCTTTGATGCTTCAATTGATAACAATAAAGTAATGCCGATTATAACAAGTTCAGGTTATGTTTCAAATATGGCAAGAGTTTTTATTGTATCAATAGATGATTATAATAAAATTACCGGCAAAAATGAAACTCTTGAAAAGGATCAGGCAATGATTTGCTCATTAAGATTCAAATTCAAAAGCGATACCCTTAAGCTTGGTGATAATAACGAATATACCATTACAAAAAAACTCAGCGAATTTGTCGATAACGGTGAAGCATTTCAACAAGTAAGTCCTATACTTTATATAGTTGTTCAGGATATTGAAAAAGCCGCATCAGCATACTCATACCTTGCTGATTTTCAGGGTGATAAAATGGTTACCTTTTACAGAATTTATGGCTATGACCTCCCCTGTGACTATAACAAGCAGATAGAAATATCTGAAACATATTTTGATAATTTATCAAATACTCAATATAATGAAGATATTCTTAGCTGCTCATGGGAATGCTCTTCAACTGAACGTATTGAATTTATCGGAATTTACGGCGGACTGTTCTTTCTCGGAATATTGCTTGGTATAGTATTTATATTTGCAGCAGTACTTATTATATATTACAAACAGATATCAGAAGGTTATGAGGATCAATCAAGATTTGAAATAATGCAAAAGGTCGGTATGAATAAAACAGAAATCAAAAAAAGCATCAATTCACAGGTGCTGACAGTTTTCTTCATTCCCCTTGCAATGTCAGCAGTACACCTTGCTTTTGCAATGCCGCTGATATATAAAATATTGATTCTGCTTTCAGGCACATCCACACTGACACTGATTTTAACCACCCTTGCCTGCTTTGCCGTTTTTGCACTGTTTTATATAATTATATATATTATTACATCAAAAGCATATTATCATATTGTCAGCAAGGAATAAAGTTCAACAAAAAAGAGTGCAGGTTTTGCCTGCACTCTTTAAATTATAATTAAAATGGTGGGATTTAATTAGAAATCATAACCAGAATCCCAAGGAAGGTCACCACCATCAACTTCGTCGCCGCCGCCTAAGCCGCTTGTGGTTATTACAGCATTAACGTCATTCAGAAGTTGAATTTCCAATTCAGGTGTTTCATACATTTTTCGCTGCATAAAATCATCTCCTCCTGCAATCTTTTATTGCTTATTTAAGCTTAATACATTGCGTATGAATAAAATACTATAATAAATTATGTTTTAAACCTCGTCAGGTGCTGATGGGTCAAGATATAAATCATCATTTGATTCGCTGAGATCTTTGTCCCAACCGCTGAAAATCATAACCTTTTCACCATTGATAGTAAGCTCAAGCCAGCCTGCAGCTCTGTAATCAGAGAGATTTCCCGGCAAGTTGGTAATTGTAAGCTTGATGAAATTATCATCACGTTTTTCTGCAACAGGAATTGCCTGATTTACGTGATAGAAATTAAGAATATTGGTTCTCTTCTCTACATCAAGAATCTGCTCCATCTGAAGACCTGTGTAGCTTGGATTATAACTACCCAAAGGTTTACTATTACCGATTTCTTTTTCCCATGTTGACGGAGAATACTCATTTTCCGGACTCTTGGTAACCATTGTACCGTATCCGGTAATCATAGCACCATTAAACTTCTCGTTTGTTGCTAATTCACCTTCAACATTAATATATGTTCTAAGAATAACTTTACCATTAGCATCTGTCATATGCTTGGTTTCAAGCTTAACATTCTGTGCAACATAATCAGCATCAATCTTCCAGTTAGCACGAGCAGTTATGGTTTTATCATTCTGTCTGTCGAAATCGAGAGCACCCGCATCTACAGTCCAGTAATCAAGCATATACAAAGCATTGTTTGATTTTACAGCAGGAAGATTTACAGTTGTTTCACCTGAATAGGTATATGTAACTGTTTCATCATCATAGTAACCGTTACCCTTGATATTTACTGTAATCTTTACAGCCTCTGTCTGAACTGAAATGTTCATATTTGAAGTAACGTTTGCAACAACATATTCGCCGTTTGAAGAACCATACTCAATGCCGTTAACATATACGTGAGTTACTTTATAATAAGAATCAGGAGTAACAGTAAACTTTACTGTATCGCCGTACTCAATGCTGTCATTAATAACATTAACCTGTGACTGACCTGCGTTAATTTCATAGCTTATAGCAATTTTCTTAACACTTACGTGGATTGTTACGTCATTTGTAACATTTTCAACAATCTTGCTGCCACCTGCAGCAGAAAGCTGTGTGCTATTGCCTGTAACATCAATCTTATCAACTACATAGCCAGCACTTAAAGAAATGTTGAAATTGAAGTTGCCGCCATGAACAATATCAAGACCGCTTACTGCATTTACAACTGCACCATCATCTGCAGTAAGAGTTACATGATATGTGTTCAATGAAACATTACCTACTCTTACAATTATATCAGCAGTAATATTTTCAATTCTGTAAATACCATTGCTGTCAGCAGAAACAGGCTCGCCGTTAACCTCCACTGTAGGCTTTGAATTGCTGTAGCTTGCATCAAGTGCGAGCTTGAATTCAAAACTTGCACCATATGCTACTGAGCTGTTCTGTAATACACTGCCCTGTGCATCTGTAAATGTGCAGCCGTCTGCACCATAAAGCTTAACTGCATACTGCTTTGATTCAGCAGTGCCAATTGTTACAGCAACGTTGCCCTTTACACCAAGGAGTGTATAGCCGCCGTTACCATCATTATCAAACTGAGCACCCTCTATTTTTACCTCAGGAGCGTTATAGCCTGCCATAGGTCTTACATAGAAGGTATAATTACTGTTATAAGTTACAACAGCCTCACCATTTTCAATGCCTGCACCTGTTACTGTGTAGCCCTCAGTAGCAGTAAGACCTGAAACAGTGAAGGTTTTTTCAACAACATTTGACACCCTGACAGTAGTATCAGCAGTTACATTGCTGAGAATATAACCATTTGAAACATCAGGATTCTTAGTGATGTCACCATTTGTAGCTGTTACCTCAGCATTAGCAATATCATATCTGTCACTTGCCTCAACAGTAAACTTAAACTCGCCGCCCTCAGTAACTGTTAAGCTGTCATAACCGCCGAATGTATAAACAGCACCTTCAGGACGAAGGAGTGTTACATTGAACGGCTTTTTAGCACCTGCATCGATTGTTATTGTATTATTACCGGAGGTAATCTGCGGAGTAATATATTCATTGTTGCCGCTTGATGTAAGCACGGTATCGTTGAACTTAACAACAGGAGCCTGATAGCCCTCAGCAGGAATAACTCTGAATGAGAATCTGCTGCCGTATGTTACGTCAACCTTGCCGTTGTTAATGCTGTCGCTTATTACTGTATAAGCATCTGCATTATTCTCAACTACATTAATCTGATATTTAGTTCTTTCAACGCCTCTTACCTCAACACTTGCGTTTGCGGTAATGTCTGAAATTGTAAATACGCCGTCAACGGCATCGATTCTTGTAGTATTATTTAAAATTATATATGCACCTGATGCACTGTAACCATCAACAGGCTTAATTTTGAAGGAAACAGCTCCGCCGTGGGAAACAGTTACCTTTGAAGCAAGAGCCTCTTCTGTTTCAGCATTAACATAATCAAAAGTCTTGTCAGCACCTGCTGCGTTGTTAAGACTTACATCATATGTTTTCTGTGAAGCAGCACCTGTAATTTTGATTGTTGTTGCACCCTGCACTGCAAAGGCATAAACAGTACCCGAAATAATCGGCTCTACGACTTCACCGCCTGATGTTATTACAACCTGTGGTGCGTCATAGCCTGCCTTCGGAGAAAGAGTGAACTGATAGCTGTCGCCCATATCGGCACTATCTTTTCCTCTTATAATACTATAAGTACCTGAATTTTCTTCTTCATATTTAATCTGATACTTTGTTGTTACATTGATTTCAGTATCTGACTTAACAATAAATGAATAAACATCACCCGCTTTGTTAATCTTTGTACCATTATCAGCATTAACAGTATCAATTACGTAACCCTCTATAGGATTAACCTTAAAGCTTACAGCCTGACCTTCTTTAGCAGAAAGAACATCACCTGCTGTTTCTTTAGCCACACCATCAACAGTGAAATCACTGTAGGTAAAGCCATTGCCTGAATTAAATGTAATACTGTTATCAGGCTTTTCCGGATTTTTAAGATCTACAACAGCATCACCTGTAGCTTTTGAAAGCTTAATTGTAACCTTGCTATAGCTTCCGTCTGCCTTAATGGTTGTTGTTACACCATTTGTAGCATCTGCAGTAACTAAGCCGTTTTCTGACGGTTCAGCAAGGAAGTTAAACATAGATAAACTTCCGAAATTCTCAAGTAATTCACCAGCACTGTCGCAGGCTTTAATTACATAGCTGTTAGCATCATCACCAAAATCAACTAACACATAGCCTTTTGAAGATACCGGAACAGGCTCTGCAGCATCTGCATAGTCCGTGAATGTGAAATCACCATTATAGTCATACAATTCCATTCCGTCTTCATAATTCACTATAATCTGTGTAACAGCTGATGCAGCACCATATGCATAAGGCATTGAAATTGACATAACAAGAGTCATTGCACAGATAAACGCCATTATCTTTTTTAATAATGAGCTTTTTTTAATTTTCTTTTCCATACTCCTTTTCTCATTCCTCCTTTAATAAAGAAATATAGTTTTAAAATTAAATTGTTGTTAAATGCAATAATAGATAAAACTTAGCAAAATTGTCTTAAATTACTGCAATACAACATCGCAACAATTATAATTACTTTCTATCAAAATTTCAATACTTTTTTTCATTAAAAATACAATTCGTGAAACTGCTATATATCTGAATTTGAAAAGCATAAATTTTTTGACATTTTATATAAATTTCACATATAATTCCAATCCCATAAAACATATGAACAAATTAAAAAGGACTTGGGAAAACCCAAGTCCTTTTGATTTGCTGTTATGATGAACTTATTTAAGCTCAATCTTAGCGCCAGCCTCTTCAAGCTTAGCCTTGAGAGCCTCTGCGTCTGCAGTTGGAACAGCCTCTTTGATAGTTGAAGGAGCACCGTCAACAATCTCCTTAGCCTCTTTAAGACCAAGACCTGTTGCCTCACGAACTGCCTTGATAACCTGAATCTTGTTGCCGCCTACTTCTGCAAGTACTACGTCAAACTCAGTCTTCTCGTCAGCTGCTGCTGCACCGCCGTCTGCTGGTGCTGCTACTGCTACTGCTGCTGCAGCGCTTACGCCGAACTCTTCTTCTACTGCTGATACGAGCTCTGAAAGCTCAAGAACTGTGAGAACCTTAAGCTCTTCAACAATTGCCATAACTTTTTCTGATGCCATTTTATTTTCCTCCGATAAAATTTTATTTTTTAAAGTAAATCTGAATTTAATTATTCTGCTGTTTCTTCAGCAGGTGCTTCCTCAGCCGGAGTTGCCTCCTCTACAGGAGCTACTGGCTCACAAGCCTCAACGCCGCCCTTATCAACGATAGCCTGAACTCCACGAGCAAAAGCTGCGATAGGTGCATTAAATACATTACATACTGTAGCAAGAAGAACTTCTCTTGATGGCAGCTTTGACAGAGCGACGAGCTTCTCAAGAGTGATAACCTCACCGTCTAAATAACCGCTCTTTAATGAGAAGTTATTGTGTGTGTCAGCATACTTACCAAGAATACGTGCTGATGCTACATAATCATCTGTTGATGTTGCGATTGCTGTTGTACCTTCAAGAACTGCATCAAGACCTTCAAGACCTGCGTCCTGTGCTGCTCTGCCCAGGATTGAGTTTTTAACTACTGTATACTCAACGCCTGCTTCACGAAGCTCTCTACGAAGCTTTGTGTCGTCTTCAACGTTAATACCCTTGTAGTCAACAACTACACCTGCACAAGAATTCTTAATTCTCTCTGAAAGGTCAGCAACCATTTGCTTTTTCTTTTCAAGAATTGCTGTACTTGGCATTAATTAAACCTCCATAAATATTTGCCGCAAAAGCGGTCTTTATGGCTGTATCAGCTAAATAAAAAGTGCATTCCAAAGATATGGAATGCACGTAACAATCAATAAACATTAGTTAGTTGAAAGTTCATTCCTCGGCAGGCGTTAAACTTACGCAGAAAACTGCACCTGCTGTCTTTGGCTGAACAGCTATTGTATTTTAACACAAGGCTTTCACCTTGTCAATACCAAAGTAATAAATTACTCAGCAGTAACTGCTGCAGTACCAACCTTGTTAGGATTGATTTTGATGCCAGGGCCCATTGTTGAAGCAACTGCTACTGACTTAATGTACTGACCCTTTGCTGCTGCAGGCTTAGCCTTGATGATAGCGTCAAGAAGAGCATTGAAGTTCTCCATAAGCTTATCAGTGCCGAATGAAGCCTTGCCGATTGGGCAGTGAATGATGTTTGTTTTGTCAAGACGGTATTCAATCTTACCAGCCTTAGCCTCCTGAACAGCCTTAGCAACGTCCATTGTTACTGTGCCAGCCTTTGGTGATGGCATAAGACCACGAGGACCGAGAACCTTACCAAGACGACCAACGAAGCCCATCATATCAGGAGATGCGATAGCAACGTCGAAATCCATCCAGCCGCCTGAAATCTTCTGAACGAGGTCAGCATCACCAACAACGTCAGCGCCTGCCTCCTCAGCAGCCTTTGCAAGGTCACCCTTTGCGAATACTGCAACTCTTACATCCTTACCGGTACCGTTTGGCAGAACAACTGCACCACGAACCTGCTGGTCAGCGTGACGTGAGTCAACACCAAGACGGATATGAGCCTCAATAGTTTCATCAAACTTAGCTGTAGCAGTCTTGATTGAAAGGTCAAGAGCCTCAGCTGTTTCATATAAATTTGCACGGTCAATTAATTTTGCACCGTCTACATATTTCTTACCATGTTTCATATTAAATTACCTCCAGTGGTTAATCGGATACTTCCTCCCACAAGGGAATTAGTCTTCTACTACTATACCCATGCTGCGTGCTGTGCCGGCGATCATTGACATTGCTGCCTCAAGTGAAGCTGCGTTTAAGTCAGGCATTTTTGTTTCAGCAATTTTCTGAACATCAGCCTTTGTGATTGTAGCAACCTTGTTCTTGTTAGGAACACCTGATGCCTTGTCGATGCCGCAAGCCTTCTTGATAAGAACTGCTGCAGGTGGTGTTTTTGTAACGAATGTGAATGAACGATCCTCATAAACTGTGATTACAACAGGAATAATAAGACCAACATCATTCTTTGTTCTTTCATTGAACTCTTTTGTGAATGACATAATGTTTACACCATGCTGACCAAGAGCAGGACCAACAGGTGGTGCCGGTGTAGCTTTGCCGGCAGGAATTTGAAGTTTAATTAAACCTACTACCTTCTGTGCCATAATAATTTCCTCCTAATAATGTGGTAAATGGCGAGATTCAAAATCTCTCCCACCATTACAGGCAAAACGGCAATTTTACCTGCAATGATAATAAGCAGATATACTGCGAATTACTGAAATTTATTCATCGACCTTTTCAAGCTGGTCAAGCTCAAATTCAACAGTGTTCTCTCTGCCGAACATTGACACTGTAACATGAACGCTGTTGTTAGGAATATCAATCTCATCAACAGTACCTGAGAAGCCCTCAAGCGGACCGTCAATAACATTAACAAGGTCACCGACCTCATACTGAACCTGAACACTAACCTTTTCAAGGCAATTGTTCTTAACCTCTTCATCAGTAAGAGGCATAGGCTCACCCTCAGGACCTACAAAGCCTGTGCAGCCACGGATATTGCGGACAACATACCAGCTGTCATCAGTCATTACCATCTTCACGAAAACGTAGCCTGGCATAAGCTTTCTTTGGTATTCCTTTTCAGTTCCGTCGCTTTTAAGCTCCTTAACTGTTTCTGTGGGGATTGCAACCTCGTGAATTAAATCATGAAGATTACGATTTTCCACAACTGTTAAAATGTTGCTTGCTACCTTGTTCTCATAGCCTGAGAAGGTGTGGGCAACATACCATTTTGCTTCTTCCATTAATAACAAGCCTCCCGAAATAAAATACTTAACAAAAACTGCAAATAATTACTCGGCTGCTTCTGTTGTGCTTTCAGCAGTGGTATCTTCCTGAGTGGTTTCACTGTCTGCTGTTGTATCAACGTCCTGTGATACTGATGTTGATTCCTTATCAGCAAGGCCCTTAACACCCTTCATTGTGAGCGAAAGAACAGTATCCACACCATAAATAGCAACACCGACAATAGTGCAGACTACTATAACGATGATTGTATTTCTGAGCACCTCTTTAGGTTTAGCCCATACAACCTTCTTGCCCTCTGATTTTACACTTTTAAAGAATGACGCAATGGATTTAAAAGGATTTTTCTTTGACTTCTTTTTTGTGTCCTTGGACTTTTCAGCTTTTTCAGCCTTCTTTGAAGTCTTCTTTTCTTCAGCCATTTTCGTCCTCCTGTTACTTTGTTTCTCTGTGAAGTGTGTGCTTCTTACAGAAACGGCAATACTTGTTCATTTCAAGTCTGTCAGGTGAATTCTTCTTGTTTTTCATTGTGTTGTAGTTGCGTTGTTTGCATTCAGTGCAAGCTAAGGTAATCTTAACTCTCATAAATAGCACCTCCGTTAAAATATCGATAAATAATCTCCCTCGTGCTTTTAAAGCAAAATACAGGCAAAAAAATAAGACCTATCGGTCAATTAAACCTATTTACGAGGTACAACTACTATATCACAGAGTCAAATTATAGTCAAGCATTTTTAATAAAAAAGTTTGCAATTAACGACAATTTATATTATTATAGGGTAACAAGACTATCCATAGTATAGGAGAGCTGTTATGACCACAATTATAATCGGTGCAGGTGCAAGCGGACTAGCCTGTGCCATAAGGCTTAAACAGAATAACAGTGAAAACGAGGTTATTGTTCTTGAGCGTCTGAGCACAGCAGGTAAGAAAATCCTTGCCACAGGCAATGGCAGGTGCAACCTGTCAAACACCTATGCAAATGGCAGTGACAAGGTACTTGAATTTTTCAGTACACTCGGACTTATGACAAAAACAGACAGTGAGGGTAGAATTTACCCATATTCAAATCAGGCGGTTACTGTGCTTGATATATTGCTTGAAAGCTGTGAAAAACTCGGAGTGCAAATAATAACCGACTGTACTGCAAAATCAGTTGACCGAGATCTGACAGTAACAACAAGTCAGGGTATATTTATGGCTGACCACATTGTGATTGCCTGCGGCGGAAAAGCACAGGAAAAATTAGGCTCAGACGGAAGCGGTTTTAAAATGCTTGAAGCACTAGGGCACACAATTACACCACTGTCACCTGCTCTTGTACAGCTCACATCACCGAGCAAATACCCAAGACAGTTAAAGGGTCATAGAGTAAAATGCAATATGACAATACTGCTTGACAATGAGGCTGTGAGCAGTGAATATGGTGAGGTGCTTTTCACTGACTATGGACTTTCAGGCATTGTCACAATGAACCTTTCACATTTTGCAGGAGAGAATTTCATTTCAGCTAATCCTAAAAAATGTCACGCAGTGCTTGACCTGATACCCGAAATCAGCACAGAACAATTAACTGAATATATAAATAAGTATAAATCATTAAAGGGAATACTCGGCACAAGGCTTTCAGCAATAATTGAAAAGCAGGCTGAGGGTAATCTGAAAAAAATGGCTGAATATGCTAAAAACTGGAAGCTGATTATAAACGGAACAAAGGGATTTGATTTTGCTCAGATAACAAATGGCGGTGTAAAAGCTGATGAGCTGACCGATTACAAATCAAAATTAGCTGATAATATTTACATCTGCGGTGAAATTATTGAGGGGAATTATCCCTGCGGCGGATTTAATCTTAATCAGGCATGGCTCAGCGGAATAGCTGTTGCTGACAATATAGGTGAAAAATATGATAAGAATTAACGAAATCAGGCTGTCACTTGATGAGGAGGAAAGTCTCCTTGCCGACAAGGCAGCGAAGACACTTAAAATTAACAAAAAATATATAGACTCTTATACCATTTATAAAAAGAGTATTGATGCAAGAAAAAAGGATGATGTGCATTTCACATATTCAATTGACGTTATCATCACTCTCGACGAGGAACAGATTGTATCAAAATGCAAATCAAACAAGGTGCAGCTTGTAAAGCCTTATAAATACGAGATGCCTGCCAACAACCGCAAAAGCAGTTTCAGACCGATTGTTGTGGGCTTTGGTCCAGCAGGTATGTTTGCAGGTTTGATTCTTGCCGAAGCAGGCTTAAAGCCGATAATCCTTGAACGAGGAACAGATGTTGACACCAGAACAAAGGATGTCAACAAATTCTGGCAGGACAAGGTTCTCAATGAAGAATCAAACGTTCAGTTCGGCGAGGGCGGTGCAGGCACATTCTCTGACGGAAAGCTGACAACAGGAATTAAAAGCCCTTTTATCAGAAAGATTTTAGAGGAGCTTTATGAGGCAGGTGCACCTGAGGAAATACTTTATTCATCAAAACCGCATATCGGAACAGACAGATTAGTTATTGTTGTTAAAAATATAAGAAAAAAGATTGAAAAGCTTGGCGGAGAGGTAAAGCTGCAGTGCAAGCTTGAAAAGCTGATTTGTGCAAACGGTTTTGTTCACGGTGTTACCTATTCGCAAAATGGCAGACTTATTGACATTGAGGCAGACAGTGTTATTATGGCTATCGGTCACAGCGCAAGGGATACTGTTGAAATGCTGTATAATATGGGTGCTGAAATTATTCAGAAGCCTTTTTCAGTTGGTGCAAGAATTGAGCACCCTCAGAAGCTGATTAACACTGCACAGTATGGAAAATTTGCCGATCATCCAAAGCTTGGCGCTGCTGATTACAAGTTAGCCTGCCACGGACTCCACGAGCGCGGCGCATATACATTCTGTATGTGCCCTGGCGGTACAGTCGTTGCAGCAGCCAGTGAAAAAGAAGGCGTTATTGTTAACGGTATGAGCTCACTTGCACGTGATGGTGAAAATGCAAACTCCGCACTGTTAGTCGGAATTGAGCCTAAGGACTTCCCAAGCGAGCATCCCCTTGCAGGCATATACTATCAAAGAGAAATCGAAAACACTGCATACAAGCTTGCAGGCAGTAACTACAACGCCCCTGCTCAGCTTGTGGGTGATTTCCTCAAGGGTATTGAAAGCAAAAGCTTAGGTGAGGTTAAGCCAACATGTCCGACAGGTGTAACGCTCACAAATCTTGACGAATGTCTGCCCCAAAAGGTTTCTGCCACTATGAAATCAGCCATTGTTGAAATGGATAAAAAGCTTAAAGGCTTTAATATGTATGATGCAGTTTTAACCGCACCTGAAACACGTTCATCAAGCTCTGTAAGGATTTTAAGAGATGAATTTTTACAGTGCAATATAAGAGGTGTTTACCCCTGCGGTGAGGGTGCAGGCTATGCAGGCGGTATAGTATCTGCCGCAGTTGACGGCGTTAAGTGTGCCCACGCTGTGCTCAGTTGATG
>DBFOUY010000255.1:0-4891 GCA_048365975.1 Eubacterium sp. | reverse complement strand
TTGAAAAATGCAGGATTGTATTACAGAAAAGACGGATGTATATATAATTCTTCACATTCATTAAGATATTGTTGTGAAGATTCAGATTTGATTCTTGAAAACTCTAATAAAGAAAATTTTGCAGAAAAACTCACTGAGCTTGTCAGGGCAAAGGTTGAGAAAATCATTGATAACAAAAGAAGCAATATATCCATTAAGGAATTATCTGACGGTTATCTCCTTAATCAGATGCAGTATTATTCCGAATATGGTGCATCAAGAGATGCAAAAAAAGAATTCATCAAGGGAAAAGAGCCATCGGATATCGCATATAAATGTCCGTATTTCGTTGATTCAATTAGTGATGCAGATTATATTCAGTTCATTACAGATAAAGAACCGCTTGTTGAAAAAGAAGCCAATGAGTATATCGAGAAACATCAGGAAAACATACTTGCTCAGTTTTATAACAATGCACTTCTGAAGAAAGAACTGCAGAGCATATATGATAATCCGCAGCATATTCTGCACAGAGTAAAAGCAATTATTGACGCTGTTAAGGAGTCTGAGGCAAAAACAGTTAATGTAACAATTAATAAGGATAATAAAGACTTTACCTTTAAATATGAAACAAGAACATTAACATTTGCCCCCGACAGTTATTATAGCACATATAATATGAGAGCATCAGACCGCAGAGAATTTGAAAATCTCTTTGGCAGAAATGCGGACTTTTATCCGAATGAGATTACTCAGATTACCTACGGAAAAAAAACAATCTATGATTCAAGTGAATTTGATGTAACAGAAACAGAAGATGCCGCAATGGCAGAACAAACAATGTAAGGGAGGTTTAAATTATGCCGAATTGGGTACAAAATAATGTAAAATTCAGCGGTGACGATGCTGAAATAAAGAGAATGCTTGATAAAATCAAGGGCGATGAAATCGGCTTTGGTTCGATTGACTTTAATAAAATTATCCCTATGCCCGAATCACTTATTATTGAAAGCGGTTCAAGGACAAACAAAGGCATTGAGATGGTTAAGAAATATCTTGAAAGTATGCCTGAGGAACTGAAAGGAAAAGAAGGCACATATGAAAAATTCGTAGAGGATTTGCGTAATCATAGTGCAGATATATCCGATGAAGAAGAAAAGAAAATATGGGATATCGGCGTAACAGCAGTTGATAATCTGTATAGATATGACGCACCAACATGGTATGAATGGTGCTGTAAAAACTGGGGTACAAAGTGGAATGCATGTGCTTGTAATGAAACTGACGAAAATGTAAAATCAATCAGTTTTCAAACTGCATGGAGTACACCGCTGCCCGTCATGAAAAAATTATCTGAAATGTTCCCGAATGTTGAAGTGCGAACGGAATTTGCTGATGAGGATATCGGACATAATTGCGGTATGTATGCTTTTAAAGGCGGTGAATATATATCAGAATGGCATCCTACAGATGAGAATTCAAATAAGGCTGCCTTGGAGTTTGCCGCTACTGTTTGGAATACTGAACTTGATAGTTACAGTCTGCATATCAATAAGACTATGACAAACTATATTCCTACATGGAAAGAAGAATTTGAACTTGTTGAGTTGTTCGGCAAGCCTGCTCTTTTTACAAATGAAAAGCTGACTGCGGATGAAGTTCCTCATGGACTTAATTTTTATCATATCCGCTCTGCTGACGGAGAACAGTTTTCTGCATTGGAAATGCCGAATGTTCAGGTTAATAACGGTGGAACAATTATTACCAATGAGAATATTGATTTCGGAGAGAACGGATATATTGCATTCAATGAAGAAAACAGTATCAATTTTATCGGCGGAGATAATCTTTCCATTGACGATTATGTAACAGAAAACTTTAATATGGATATTTCAGGTCAGCAGACCGGAGGTATGAGTTTATGTCAGTAAAAAATATAACTACTGAAGATTTGCGAAAAATGAAAGATAAAGAGGGGCTTATTCTTCAGGGCTGTGGCGGTGATGTTCAGGAATGGATTGATGGTATCAACGATATGCTGACAGAGGAAAACATCCTCAAAAACGGTTCTAAATTCAATAAAGTTTACACCTTTAAAAACGGAAATCTTACAAATATTCTTTATCCATTTGAAGATGTAGATTTGAATATGGGCAAACTTGCTATGTGGAGAATTGCTACACATCCGCAGTTTAATGGCACTTGGCTGTCAGATTATGTGCCTAATTATCTTGGTGGATTTATCGAAGAAAAGCAAAAACCTGATTGTGAGTTAATCGGTCAGGATGGAAACATTTTTAATCTTATGGGTATTGCATCAAGAACACTCCGAAGAAACGGAATGGCAGAGGAAGCAACTGAAATGTGTACTCGCATAAGGGCATCGGATAGTTATGGTTCAGCTCTTTGTATTATTGGTGAGTATGTAAACATTACAGGGCCGAATGAAGATATGAGTGAAAATGATGATTTCACTCAATCAATGTAAATAGAAACTTAAAAAATATTAATTTGAAAATAGTGCGTGGTTGTTTTGCGTGTTTAACACGAAAAGCAGCCACGCTTTTTTGTTTTGCACGCAAATATCCCCTGCACTAAAAGGGGGGTGAGTATATAAATAGTTTTCTTTCATGGGTAGGCGGTAAAAAGGCTCTTCGTAATGATATTCTGCTTCGCTTTCCTATTGAATACAGAAAATATGTTGAAGTGTTCGGCGGTGCCGGGTGGGTGCTTTTTCATAAGCCGATAGGTAAGGACTTGGAAATATTCAATGATTATGACGAACTGCTTGTTAATCTTTACAGATGTGTCCGCGACAGTCCGAATGAACTGAAAAAGGAAATGGAATATATCCTTAATTCAAGAACCGATTTTCAGTATATGAAAGAGTTGTTGAGGAATAAAGAACCTCTTCCGAATCCGAAAAAGGCGGCATATTATTATTCACTGATTCGTTTCAGTTATGGCTCAGGTGTAGATGACTTCGGCGGCAGACCGCATTCAATGTGGAATGCTTTTCCGATGATTGATGCAGCCTGCAACAGATTGCAGAGAGTCGTTATTGAAAATAAGCCATATGAAAAATTGATATTGCAGTATGACCGACCTGACACTTTCTTTTATTGTGATCCTCCGTATTATAAAGCGGAGTTCTATCCGGGAGGTAATTTTAAAAGAGAGGATCACAAAACACTTGCAGATTTATTATGCAGTATTAAGGGTAAATTCCTTTTGTCATATAACGATTGTAGTGAGATAAGAGAACTGTATAACAGACCGGGAATTCTTATTGAAAGAATTGTACGATTATCAAATCTTGCTCAAAGGTATAATGGCGGAAAGGAATATCCCGAATTAATTATTTCAAATTATGATACAAGAGAATTCTTAAACTCTTGTGTTCAGATGTCCTTGTTTAAGGAATATACAAATCAGATTATTGGAGAAAGAGAGATTATATATGACAGACTCAATGAAATTCATTCCTGTACCACAGGAGATATATGACATACTCGGCTTTACAGACGAGGGTATATTTACAGCAGAAATCAGTGAAGGCAAACTTGTGTTGACTCAGGAATCAGGCAGAAAATGCATACTTCCTCCTGAGGCAGAGGTCGATTGTGAAGATTGCTGCTTTTGCTGTAAATGCTGCGGAGAATGTATGGCAGAAGAATTTATCAGCCACGAAAAAGATGATAATGAATTCTGCTACGAAATTAAGGTTAACGATATTACTGTTCACTAATAAAATCGGAGGTGTAAGATGAAAATATTAAGAATACTCGGAAAGAAAGGAAGAGTTACAATTCCTTTTGAAATCCGAAAAGAAGTAGGTTTTAAGTACAATGATGTGCTTTCATTTGTTCAGGCAGATAACAATACAGTGGTTATCAGGCGAGAAAGAATATGTGATGAAGGATGTCCGGCTTATAACAAGTATAATCCGCATCCAAACGATAGTATTCCTCTCACAGAATTTCTTGACGGATTAACAGCAGAAGAACAGAGAAAAGCACTTGTTCATTTATCGGCAAATTGGGCTATGCAGCAAGGCGGTGCAGTCAATGTCTGAATATGTACCGTTTTATGAATGTTCTCTTGATAATGCCCGCCACTGTAATGAACTTGATTTATGGAAAGCGAGTCATAAGGCAAATGTTGAATGTGCAACCGCTATAAAAAAGGCTATCGGAGATAACTTTGCGGATAATCATTTCAATTCCGATTGCGTAAATGCAGTTATTAAAGAATTCGGTTTTGATCGTGTTAATTTCATTTTGCAGTACAATTTGAAGAAAGCACAGCACGATGAAAGATATTCAGCAGAAAACAGAGAATGGGGCAAGTGGTTATATGCTCCCGACAGCAATATGCGAACTGAATATCTGATAAATGAACATCCTGTATTGCTGAATGCTTTTACAGATAAGGTCAGAAGTGAATGGGATAAACTGAATCTTTTTGACGGTTTTCACTGTGACGATAAAACAGGCATTAATCTTGAGGGGAAGATACTTGTTATCAATCCGTCATGCCTTAATGATAATTATAAAACGCCTGAGGATCAGCTCTTTATGGCAACAAGCGGATTCGGCTGTTCACCAACAGCAAATGGCAGAGCGGTTTTCGGATATTTTATCAAGGATGAAGAGCGTTATTGCTGGCATAGAGAGAATTTTATCGGAGTGTTGAAAGATGAGTTTGTTCCTGATTGGGTAAAAGATAAACTGAATATGTCGGAAAATACCGCTGAGCCTGTAGAGGACAGCGGTATTTCTATGTCATAGGGGGTGTTCGTATAGATAAGAAATACAGCATTATCTATGCAGATCCTCCATGGAGATACGACCAAAAGAATGTTCAGGGTGCAGCAGAGAAAATATATCCCACTATGTCGCTTGAAGATATC
>DBFOUY010000254.1:0-13576 GCA_048365975.1 Eubacterium sp. | reverse complement strand
GGATAACTTATCAATCTTTCTCCAAGCCTGTTTCATTTCAGGTGATAAAGGCTTGCGCTGATTCTTTTTCGGCAGATAACCTAATCGATAACAATAATACAAATACAATGCCCTTAAGCCTGTAATTTTCCTTACAGTTTTAAAAGAACTTTTCAAAACATACTTTTCAGGTTTAATATATTTTGTTTTACTTTCTTTTTTAAATTCATTAAAAACAGGGAAAAGGGCAAAGCAATCTTGTGTGTTTATCTGCTCAACAATGTTATTCCAATCATAATTTAAGCCAAGAGTTTTAAGCCTTGTATTTCTGCTGTCATTAACTGAACGGATAGTTACATACTTGCGTTCAGGATTGACATTTACAATGTAGCCTTTCTTCCTCATAATCTTTACAAATTCTTTTGGTGTAGGACTAATCTTTATTGCCTCATCAATAGATGTTCGCATCAAATTATATTTTGTAGGCTCGTTATTCTTTTCTGCAAAGTATAATGCTCTGCTTGGTGCTTTAGATTTATCTCTTGTTTCAATAACGGATAAGCCATACTCTTTACAGATTAAATCTGATGTGTCGCGCAATCGTTGCATTTCAGATTTTGAATAGTTATATTTCTTTCCGTCAAGAAATGAAACTGAGTTAAAACAAAAGTGATTATGCAAGTGTTCTTTATCAAGATGTGTTGATACGATAACCTGAAATCTATCGCTCCACATTTGCTGTGCAAGTTTTACACCAATCTCGTGACAAAGTTCAGGTGTAACCTCATCAGGCTTAAAACTTTGATACCCATGCCAGGCAATATACTTGTCTTCTTTGTTGAACTGCTTTTTAGTGAGTATCATTTGTTGAAGTGCAATTTCTTTTAAACAATTTATTGCTGTAACATATTCCTTGTTGTTCGTTTTATTTGGGTTAGTATCATAACTGAACACATTAACAAAACCCTGCATCCCTGAATTTAATTCTGTCTTATTTGGATTCTCTACATAGTCAATCAAATCACGCAGATTTCCTTTTATGTGCCACAGGCTTGTTGTTGCCAAATAGTTCAACCTCCTTCGGAACAGTAACTGCTATTTGCAAGTCAAGAATCAACTGTTCAATTTCATCACATTTTTTTAACAAGGAATTATCAAACCTTGAAAGCTGTTTCAAGCTATCGTGAATACTGTATAACTGTTCAAGCATCAGCCAAAAATTTTTATCAGGCAATGGCTGTGGATACTTACCCATAATCAGCATTGATACTAACTGCGATTCAGACAAACCACACTGCTTTGCATAACTTGAAAATCGTTCGTATTCTTCACTAAAACGAATACTTTTTCTTACTTTTTCATTCTTCATTTAATCATCTCCATTCTTAAAAGGGTTTCAGGGAATAATTCCCTGACATTTTGGATTTTGTATGTCAAAATCCGATGCTCGCTACTGTGTAGGACATACCTTTTATGTTTCAAAAACACCTCCTCACCTATAGCCACGAAAAGTAATAAATGTGTCGTTTTTTTCTGATGATTCGTAAATTGTTTACATAATTAAACAAAAGAAAAAAGCCGTTTACATAAGTAAGTAACACAAACAAGCAGAGCCTTTCAGCTCCGCCCGCATAGCGTGTTTACTCACTATGTAAACGACTTAATTTAAGTCTGTATGTTAATCTTCAACTGCTTTTTAAAGACAAGTTGATTATATTTTGGTACTATTTATACCGAATAAAAAACATAAACACATATTCAATTTATATAAAAATATTAGCAGATACTTTTACTTCTGTCAATGAAATCTGGTAAATTAATTTTAGTTTAGGTTTGTATGCGCTTGTGTGCGTTTTTAAAAGAAAAATACCACTCATTTTATTCGATAAAACAAGTGGTATATCTTTCTCTATTAATATCAATAACAATACTAAACAAGTAAAAAGGCAGAGCGAAATTATCAATATTCAAACACATAATTGTTATCAATTGATAGAAAAAAGTTGAATTTTATAATGGATTTAATTTTTATAATAGATAAATTAGCAAAAAAAGTTCGGCAGTATAAACTACCGAACTCCTTGAATTTGTAGTCATTTAATAAATAACTATGTCATACTCTTCTACAATCATTTCATAGTACGCCTGCTCTATTTCGTCCCAAGCTTCTGAACCTTTACTTAATTTATCTTTTTCAAACTTATCATATGCTTCTTGTAAACACGGATACAGTTTAGGACACTCTCCTGATGAGACTTGATCAATAATCATATCTGAAAAAGCATCGTTGAGCCAAATTTGATTACTCCTATTAATCATGTATTCAATAACTTCAGCCTTACTAATACCGTATGTTTTCAAACAATATTCATTAGTTAGAGTTTCATCATTTTCCATTGATTGACGCATACTATCAATTCTATTTTGTGCATTTTGATTTATTTTTAGATTATGTTTTTTTGCATAATCTTCTATGACAACCATCTTTACAATTTCCTCAGTTGTATAATCTTCATCACTAATCAAATACACATCCTTATTAGTTTGCGTTATTTCTATACCATTTACACTTGCCAAAACTGTGCGATCATTAGCATTTTTCATAGCTACATCCATTTGTTCTTTGAAAGAATGGCTTGATGATGTGGTAGAAGAATTTGCTGTATCACTATTATTTGAACAAGCACAAAAGCAAAGTAATGTCAAACAGACAGTAATGACTATAAATACTATATTTTTAAATTTCATCATAACTGCCCCTTAATATCATCATATGTCTGGCCTTCTTTCCATGAAAAGCTTAACGAAATAGTTCCACTTGATTCAAAATTCTCACCTAATCCAGCCCTATGAAGATCATTCATCTCCATTTCATTAACACTTTCAAGGACAGTATAAGTTCCATTAGGACCTGACTCGACATCAATAAACAATGGAAAAGTCATAGGGTCTTCAGATTCATCTTTAGCCCAATCATAATAATCTTTTACATCAATGGTTAAATTCATTGTATATACGGAGTTGTTTTTTGAAACACTTCCATGAGAACCGAAAACAAATCCGTTCATTGCTAAAAACCAATCCAATGAATTTATTACATTTGTGGATATATTAAACCCCATATCTACACCAACATATGTTTCCATTGAAAATCTTGCAGAATCGACATATTCAGTAAGATGTTCAGCAGCACGCATATTTCTAGTAATGGTTCTTTGATACAAAGAATTAAGATTATTGCTAGCTTTAAATACACCACTAACATCATTAAATTTTAATGGTTTTCCAAAATTGTTCTTGTCTACAAAGCGACCTAGAGCTAAAGATCCATTCTTCATAACAGATGAATACATAGAAGATGCTTGTTTAACCTTGTTACGTGTTTCCACCAATTTTGTTTCTTTTTCTTGATATTCATCATCTTTCATTTCTTTTCTAGAATTATCCCCTTTTGTTTTTGTATCCAAATAATTCGCATCAAATTTCGGACCTAAAAGATTAAAATAATAATAATTAGGATCTGGTTTACCATTATCATCTTTAGCATCATCTATATATGGTCCATACATATATTGCTTAGCAAAAATTAAGTATTTTTGATAGTATGTATTATTTACTATTTTTCCGTTAGTATTAATAGAAAAGCCCATTTTTTTCAAAGTTTCATCATTTAAATATCCGTCCTTAACTGACAATCCATATGCTTTTTGATATTCTTCAACTGCACCAGTTAATTCCCAATCATATTTGTTATTAACAGATTTATCTTCGTATAATGCTGTTTCATACTTTAAAAATGCCTTTACAGCTGTTATTTCATCATAAGAACGATTATAAATATATCCATAATCATCAGAAATAACAAGTAAATAATTTGTTGCAACATACCCAATTCTGCCATCATTTAATGATATTTTATCCCAAGTATAACCATTAGCTGTTGCTACCGCTTTCTTTATTCTTGTTACTTTGGCACCATTTGTTAGTGAGGTTACTATACTGTATGATGTTCCCGGTCCACTTCGTATATTGACGGAACTGGTTGTCTTGATTTGGCATAAATCGTTAACAACGGTGCCACCTTCAGGAAAATCATCAATAGATCCAGAAGCGTTTTTTATATAATTAACTAAACCATTAGTTAATTTTCCGGCATAGTTATTTGATGTAATACTTGAAGAATTACTTGGCATAGGAAATTCAATAAGGCAAGATTTTGAGCCATTTAAATAAGCCCAAGTTTCAAGATACCCATTACCATGAGAATTGCTATGACCAAATCCAAATTGCTGTCCAAAGTATGAACCAACCTGCGAATTACCATAAGTTCTATTCAACCAACCATGTATATCTAAAACAGTAGTGTTTCCATAACCGATTTTATCGATTTCATCACTAATAAATTTGGATAGTGACTGAGCTTCAGGTGCATCAAGAGATTTATCACCAGTATAATTTCTGCTTGTATAATATGGTGTAAAATTACCAGGCCAGCATCTGTTCATATCAACTTTTTTTGATACAGTACATCTTCCCGGGCCATTATTTGTATAACCATCTGTAATTCCATCAGGATTTGCATATGGTATTACATAAATTGTCCAATCCTTAAATGTGCTTTGATTCATTGCAGATAATTTACTCATCATTGTATTTGCTATATTTACAAGTTCTACTCCATCAAATGCCCAAGCATCTTCCCAGCCATGCTGTTCAAATACCGCAAACACAACATTAGCACCCGAACCAATCTTATACCATTTTAAATCTTTACCTAAACCGCTTTTACCATATGTACCTGAAGTGAAATTAGTATATGTGGGTATACTTGGAATTGATGGTGCTGAAGCAGTGGACAGAGAGGCAGTCTGAACATATCCTCGTTTTGCACCATTAGAAGTAGTATACTCTACATAACTATAATTTCTTTCGGTATCAATAAACGAAACCACTTCTTGATTAAATATTGTTCCAATAGATGCATAATCAGAATTTGGACCACCATACACAGTTAACTCTTTTGTTGCTTTTTTTAATGACTTATGAGTAATATTTTTACTATATGAACGAACATAATAATTACTTAAATCAGAATATCTTACATAACCGCGCTTTCTTCCGCTTGTTGTATTATATTCAACAAAAGCATATCCATTTTCTACTGCCAATACAGCAACAAACTCATTTTTGTAAACACCGCCTAACTTTACATAACTGCTGTCTGTACCGGCATATGCAGGCGAGCTATCAGCGATAACACGAGCAACTGTGCTATTATTAACTGTACTTATATGCATACTTGAACTGTTTACAAAACCTCGTTTTGTTCCACTAGGTGTACTAAATTCTACAAGAGAAATATATTTGCCATCTTCATAATATCTCTGAAGTTCTGTAAATCCCTCACCTGCATAAATTGTACCACTATTTATAGCATTACTAAATAAATAGCAGCTTTTCACTGTCAGTTCTGAATCAGAATAGTTATGTCCACCGGTGAAATCAGCCTCTTCAATTGTGCCGGATACATTTGATACAGTAGAAACCGGAACATAACCTGATTTAAATGTTGTAGTTGAACCCACAAGATATGTAATAAAATACCATCCAGCATTTTTGCCCATTACAACGATATCTTCATTTTTATCAACACTGCCTACAGTTGCGTAATCGCTGGATGAAGGTCCAAAGTATACTGTTCTCGCAGTATTCATTTTACCTGTTTCACCATAAAGTTTAGTTGTTGAATATGTTTGAGGAACAAGTTCATCAGGGAAAAGATTTTTTACAAATCTGTCAGATGTTGCAGGATTATATCCCATATCCAAGTTAAAATATGCAACATTCAAATACAGAATTTCCGCATTGTCTCCTTCACTTAAAAAAGCCTTAGCATACTCTTCACTTGAAAAATATACTTTTTCCAACAAACCATTTTCGTTTGTATAATATGAATCAGAAACATTAATTATAATATTCAATCCGCTTTCAATAACAAAAGCTATTTCCTTGTCAATCTCAGTTTCGCCCTGACAATCTAAATTAGGATTATCCTTTTCAACATTATCACATACGAGATAACCATTTTCATCAATGCTGTATGTATAGATACAATGTGTATTGAGATAATTAAGTATAATATCCTGAGAATCAGAATCAATAAGTATTCCACTATCAGAATCACTATCTTCTTCATCAAGACCAAGTGTCATTACACTATTACTTTCAATACCATACATAGCTGCATCAAATTCTGAAATATTTAAATATGAACGAGCTCTTGAAACAATCTCAGTTTCAGGAGTTTCGTATTGAATTTCATTGTCATCAACAAGTAACTCATCAAGTTCTTTTTGAGTCTGCTCATCAACAGTTAATCCAACAAAATCTACATCCTGATAAAACACTTCCAAAAACTTGTCCATTAATTCAGCATCAGAATAAAAATACTCCTCGTCAAATTCATTTTCATCCTCATAAACGAATTTGTCTTTATGTTCTGCATAATGGTAATAGTTGAGAACTGTTATGCTGCACTTACTATTTTTTTCGAATAAAACCGTAAATTCATCATCCTCAAGCATTATTGAGTATGGCTCATCCAATGTTTCATTGTATGCATCGTAAGTTTCAGAAATTGAAACAATTATCGTTTTCTTTCCGTTAATTAGTTCTTTTAATTTTTCATCATATGTATTAAAAGTATCTTTATTAACTTTCTCTTGTATCAAATAACCATTTTCATCAACAGTGTAATTCTGGTCACTTAAATTGCTGATAATAGAAATAAAATACTCTTGCGAAAAATCGTTAATCCATACACCATATTCGGTTGGATATGTATCATTCTTGCCTACTATTGAATCCAACATAGCTTCATAAGACTTATCATTATTATCATCTGTATTTGCGGTATCAGCCGCTATGCCATACGCAGAAGGAACAACAATAACCTGTAGCATCAAAACTAAAGACAGGAATATTGATAATAAACTTTTAAATTTTTTCATATTAACGCTCCTTTCAAATTAAAATTCATTTATAACTTTCAATCTCAAATAATTGTATTATCCTACTGCTTCGTCATTAGGTAGATTAACAGTATAGTATGCAGTATATGTTCTTGAATCTCTCAGGGCAACCTCTACTTCCTTTGCTGATGTATATATAGTAGCTGTATTACTTTTCTGCCAGGTTTGTCCGCCATCAAAACTATATGAAAAATCACCTTCAGGATAAATAGTAAGCGTATAATACCCATCACCATGATTAATCACTTCGACATAATCTATTATCAGAAAATAACAAGGATTAATACTATCTTTTTCGGCTTGATTCACTGTGATTGTTTTTGATTCGACCGGTAATTCTTTAGCATAGCATGTAAATATCCCAACATTGAATATTAATATAACCGACATCAAAAATGTAAATAAAGTTTTAAACTTTTTGTTTCTCTTGACTTTCATATAAATTATACCTCCTTATCACTTTTTAATCAATTCGTTTTTAACTATATGTTTTTTCAACATTCTTAGTGATTTTATCATCACTTCCGCCGGTGCCAGAAATAGTAAATACTACATGAGCACGGTATGTACCTTTGCTTGACAACTGCACAGAATGGCTTTTTGAAAAGCTTGTCGATGTTGAAGTGTCTGTCCAGCTTCCGCCATCAACAGTTATCCAAATAAGACCGACTTTTTTCTGTACTTTGGTTACAATTTCAGCACTTTTTGTAACACCAGATTTTCCTACATAACTGTAATATACAGTTGCCTTTCCACTGCTTGATATTGAAAATGTAACATCTGTAGTATTAACATTATTAGAATAAGGCTGAATACTACTGGCATAAGCAGTAATAGTTGCTGAAAAAAGTGTAACAATACAAAGACAGATGGCAATAAATTTCTTCATAAAAAATCCCTCCTTTCAAACTGTTATTTGCCCTCATAATATACAACAGCCTGAAAAGAGGTTTATGTTACAAAAATATTTAATTTTTTTCAGAAATATTTTCAGCCAACGCTATAATCTCATTACTTAAATTATTTGATACACTTAATGTAAACCAATAATTACCATCAGTCCATCTTATAAGTGCACCTGATTCATCTTCTACAAAATAAGCTGTATAGCCATTTATTAGCAGTTCTGTATAATTATGCTCATTATCTATTGTGAAATTCGTATCTATAATATTTTGTGAAAATGTTACTTCATCACCATTATTATTTATCCAAGTTGTTAAAATGCCTAATTCGTATTTCTGATATTCAGTTATCTCAAATCCATCGGGCAAATCAGTCAATGTATATTCTGTTTCTATTCTATCAACGGGCGGTGTTGATTCCTCACTCAATGTCACTTCATTAAACTGTGGTAATATCTTTTTAACAAATTCTATAAATGGTGTTCTTGTTGCTGATACACTCATTAATCCTGTAAACATTACTATTATTGCAACTATAGCTGCCAATAATCCTTTTCTGATATGTTTTCTTGTTGAAAGTCTTATATGATTATTCTTACTAATAAGCCTGTTCATTGATTTTTCAAATTTTTCCGAAAAATCCCACTCTATTTCATCTTCACTTTTCAGCTTTAAATTATCCGTTTTTTCTGCTTCCAAAAAGGCTTTTATAAATAGTTCTTTACTGTTTTCCAAACTAATCCCTCAAATCTTTTTCTAATATTTCAAGCAACTTTTTCTTTCCTCTAATAAGCTGCTGCTGAACTGTTGAATTCTTTTTACCAAGCAAATCAGCAATGTCCTTGATTTTCATTTCTTCAACAAAATGATAAAACATAACATCCCTGTATGTATCGCTA
This sequence comes from Eubacterium sp., assembly GCA_048365975.1. Classification (GTDB taxonomy): domain Bacteria; phylum Bacillota; class Clostridia; order Oscillospirales; family Acutalibacteraceae; genus Eubacterium_R. The sequence continues at coordinate 4,762 of DBFOUY010000254.1, read as the reverse complement.
AGACTTCTGATTGCATTTACGATTTCTTTATAGCCTTCTGTTAAACTTAATTTCTCAAAAAATTGTTCATCGGTCATATTTTCTACATCATCAAGCTTAATCAATTCATGTCTTCTTTCATTCTTGTTAAGATGATTTATTGCATTATTTTTGGTTGCTTTTATCACATACGATAATGTTCTGTCTGATTGCGGATCATCAATAGATTTCATATTTCGTGCTATTTTTATAAAGGTATCATGCACAGCATCCTCTGCATCATCTTTATTGTGAAGAACAGAATCAGCAGTCACTACCATTCTTTTTCTGTATGTGTGATATATTATTTCAAATTTTGCTCGGTCATCCTCATCATCAATGAATGACATATATAATGCTAACATATTTTCTCCTACTCTATACAACACTTTGAAATTTAATTTATGTTACAAAAACTTTTATAAATTTATTTAATACTTTATTTTTGAACTTGTCAATAGAATTTGCCTAAATGCAGAAAAATATGGCATAAATACAGAAATTCATACTTTATGGAATTATTCTAATGATATAAGATAACAAAAAGGCAGGAAAATCCTGCCTTAAAACATTTAATAGTTCATATCAAAAAAATAAATTTTATGCTTCTTATACTCAATGTACTAACTTGTTTTTCAAGATATTTATCACTATGTGTAATGCAAAATATAAAATTAAAACTATAATTACTGCAATCCACAAAAACTTATAGCAACTCATTAGATAAATTAACCCAACATGAAGTATATAAAAAATAAGATAAAGTAAACTTCCAACAGACGGTTTATTGTGACCTTTTTTATAATAGATTCCAACAACAGCAAATGTAATAATATGTAGAATTGGTTCAAAAATCCAATTTACAATATTTGGAGTAAGTAATATATCTATACTATTAATTGATATTACAAATTTTTCTCCAAGTGGTTCAAATGGATTAGGCAGAGCAAATTGTCGTATCAATATACTAATCATAGCTATAAATCTATATAATTTATACATTAATTTCTCCTAAAATAATTTTGTACAAGTTAATAACATAGACATCGTTAATAAAAATAAATTTAGCAAATATAATTTAATTCTTAGTATTATCAAAATATGTCTTTAGTTGTTTATATTCAACATGATCAAGAAGATCTAATTCGTTATTGGTACTTAATCTAATAATATCTCTACATTTTTTCAAGCGTTCAAGCATAGGAATAACAATCTTTGCATCATGATTTATATAATCATATATTTCGGATTCTTTTGAAGGTATTTTATATCCTTTAGTAGAACTTGCAATTATTATACCTTTATCTCTTAACTTGCCGATAACATTAGCTCTAAAAGTAGTATCTGATATATCCGCATACTCTGTACCCTTTAATCGATCTTTTAATTCATATGTGTATATATATCCACGAGTATCATTATTCATAAATCTAAATAATAAATGATTTAAAACTATTACTTGTGCCTTTATCTCCGGTTCTTCAGAATCCTTATTATGCTCAATATATTTTACAACTTGAGAAAAGCACAATTTAGCTATCCTTTCATCATAATCTTGTGCTACTGCACTTTCTGCTATAATATAAGAATCATACGATTTAGGATACAGTTGAATTGATATTAATTTGTTGTCCAAAATCCTCAAATAATCGGGATTATTAGGGGACTTTTTATGACTGTCAAAAGCATATGCTAATGTTCCGCTAATAAAATCCGCTATTTGTATTCTAACATCATATTTACTATTATCATATTTAAAATTTGCATCACCAAATAAATCGGGCATATCTTGATGCTTATCTACATATTCACAGAAACTCTGCATATAATCATTATCAATTAATTCATCTGCAACAATAGTAACTTTTTCAAAGGCTCTTCTTAATTCTCTATGAACAATATTGTTCATGAATTTATAAAATGTTTTTTTATATTGAAGTCCTTTAGATGTCATATTTTCCAAACATTTTTTCTTGTCAATACAAACTGCATATATATTGAATGGCATAGATTGCATATCGGCAAGTATACGTTGTCTTCTCTTATGATTAGCACCAACACTTTTTGATTTTATTTCACCTGTTTGAAAATGCCTTTTTCTCAAAGATTCAGCCATTTCAGTATATAATTCTAAATTGCTTTCCTCTACAATAATTGCTGTTATTATAAAATGAGTTGATACAGTTGGATTATCTATATCCCATCCGAATGCACCATATTCATCCGTAAATGCATAATATCTTTTCATACTTTTAACCTTTCATATAATTAGTGGTTATACTAAAAACTTCAATAACAAATACTAAACATCTAATATTCAAAGATAGTATAAAATATAATTATATAAATTATAATATCATAGACATACATAAAAGTCCATAAATAAAGAACATATTGATTATTTGCTAATATGTAAAAGGTAAAACTCAAAAATAAATTATTAAAAAAATATTTTCTTGTAAATTATTGACTTTTGATAAAACTATCTCTAATATGTATTGTATATATAGGAAAAGTTGAGGTGGAATATGCAATACGATAATCATAAAAACGCTGTAAACATTTTGAAGGAAATTGATAAAAATAAAAGTCATTATTTAATAATTCATTACTCTTGCGAAAGTTTCTATGGTATAAATGATGGACATACTCCAAGAATTACTTCAATAGCGGTATACAATTATGATTCTGCTCAAACAGAATCTTTTTCATTACACAAAATAGCAGAAAAGAATCACGTCAAGATTGAAAATATTGAAGAGAAATATGATAAACTTGAAAGACTTATGCTTAATGAATTTTTTGAATTTGTTAAAGAGCATAAAGAATATATTTGGATACATTGGAATATGCGTGATATAAACTACGGCTTTAAAGCTATTGAGCATAGATACTCTGTTTTGGGAGGAACATCTTACAAAATTGATGATTCAAAAAAAATAGATTTATCAAGATTATTTATTCAATACTATGGGGTAAATTATATAGGTCATCCTCGTATGGAAAAACTACTAGAACGCAATGGAATAAAAGCAAAAGATTATTTATCAGGAAAGGAAGAGGCTATTGCTTTTGAAAATAAAGAATACATTAAATTACATATGTCTACATTAAGAAAAGTAGATGTTTTTGCAAATTTGCTAAATAGAGCAATCAACAACTCTTTAAAAACAGCTTCAAAGTGGTATGAAATTTACGGACTTTCTCCTCAAGGAATATTTAACTATTGCAACGAAAAGTGGTGGATCCAATTGTTGAGCTATATTGCTACATTAGTTTTCGGAGGAGTTGTGGGTAAACTATTCTAATTTAATAATAAGAATAAATAATGATAATGGGCGAGAACATTCTCGCCCATTATCATTATTTATATATTACTTCTTTGCAAACAATTTCTCTAACTTGATTTGCTATGTTGTTCATCATCTGCACCCATAACATTTGATTATCTGCTTTAAGCTTTTCTGTGATGCCTTGACTCTCCGCAAGCTGTTTGACAAGCGTATCATACATTTCTGTTGCTCTAACATCAATCTCGTGCAAGTATGAATTAAGTTTACATTGCGTTAGCAAATTGTAATAGATAACTCTATGATTTTCTTTCAAATATTCTTTATGCCTTTGTCCCCATAAGCCTATTTCATAATTTGTATAAGTCGAAACTAATGAAAGAACTTTAACATCTCCAATACTAACATAACTTCCGTTTAATTTTTCATATAATGATTTCATTGCATTTTCCTCCAATATTAAAACTATCTTTATTTTTTATTGTTGTAAAATGCAAAATGCCGTAACGATTGTTTTTACTTAATTTCAAAACCTTCGTTACGGCACCTCATCTAAAATGTCAAATATGTGTATTTACATAAGAATTATATCAAATATTTGTCTGCATTTCAATAAAAATAAGTAAAATTAGCACTTGTTTTTATTGAAACGAATCTATTTATTGTCAAAAATTTGGTAGTGAAAGGATGTTCAATTTACAATGTATCTGTGCAGAGCACAGAAAGGGTGATGATTGTGCCAAGAAGAGGCGAAAATATCTATAAGCGAAAGGACGGCAGATGGGAAGCAAGATATGTTAAAGAGATAAATACCGATGGTAAGAAAATCTATGGCTCTGTTTATGGTAAGAGTTACAACGAGGTTAAATCAAAACAACAATTATACATTTTGCAGCCACATAAAAATAATTGTAATTCCATGAATTTAACCGTATCTGATTTGATGTCAGAATGGTTATTCAGCATTAAAAATCAAATAAAGCCTAACACATATCAAAAATATGAAAGTGTAATTCGAAATCATATAATAGGTAATATAGGAAACTTGTTCGTAAGGCTAATAACGAGCAATAACATTGCATCATTTACTGATAATCTAATTAATAAAAATCTATCAGTGAAAACAATTAACGATATTCTGATTATACTTAATCTTGCATTCAAATATGCTGAAGAAGAATATGAAATCAGTACGCCAAGAATTAGATTTCTTAAACAAGAGAAAAAAGAAATGCGTGTGTTATCTTTGATTGAACAACAGAAATTGACCTGCTATTTGAATAGGGATATTGATATATACAAATTTGGAGTTTTACTTGCACTCTATACAGGTATTCGCATTGGAGAACTCTGTGCATTGCAATGGAATGATATAACTGATAACTATATTGAAATAAATAAAACAATGTCACGAATAAAGAAAAATGACAAAACAGAAATTGTAATCGGCTCAC
>DBFOUY010000253.1:0-9458 GCA_048365975.1 Eubacterium sp. | reverse complement strand
GGCGGCAATGATTCAATGGATACAGTTGATAAGCTTTCAAAGTATGTTGCCAAGAATAATATTGATATAAAGATTGTAGGTATACCAAAAACAATTGATAACGATTTAATGGGTATTGACCATACACCCGGCTTTGCCAGTGCAGCCAAATACATAGCTCTTGCAGTAAGAAATGTTGCTTATGATACAGCGATTTACAGTATAAAGAGCGTTCATATTATTGAGGCTATGGGAAGAAATGCAGGATGGCTTGCAGCATCTTCAGTACTTTGCAGGGATAGTAAGAACGTTGCTCCTCATCTTATTTATCTGCCTGAAATTTCTTTTTCAGTAGATAAGTTTGTAAGTGATATCAAGGCTAAGCTTGAGGAATATAATTCAGTTATTGTTGTTGTCAGCGAGGGTGTGCGTGATGAAGAAGGGAAGTACATTTCAGCACGTGGTGATAAGGTGGACAAGTTCGGTCATATCATGCTCAGCGGTACAGGTGCATATCTGAAGGATGTAGTTGAAGAGCAGATCGGATGTAAGGTACGTGCACTTGAGCCGAGTGTTCTTCAGAGAAGTGCAGGGCATACTCCGTCTTTAACCGACATAACGGAGGCTCAGAATCTTGGTCTTGTTGCAGTAAAAGCTGCTGTTGCGGGTGAGAGCGGTGTGTTCTCAACATTAAGACGTGTTTCTAATAAGCCATATACCATAGAGTATTATACAGAGCGTGTTTCAGTTGCTGCCAATGCAGAAAAGACTGTTCCTCTTGAATGGATAACACAAAGCGGAAATGATGTTACAAATGATATGGTTGAATACCTTAAACCTTTAGTACGAGGTGTTCCTCAGATTCCATACCGTGACGGTTTGCCTGACTATGTTAATGTATCATATCTTGATAAGGCAAAACAAAAATATAAGAATTAAAAGCAGTGCAGGAGATATTTAAAATTCTCCTGCACTTAATTTTGCATAAAATACTTATCTTAAGAAATCGTAAGATTAAAGTAAGGTTATTGAAAGATTGATATGTTATTGTTATTATATAGACAGAAAGGTGTGTGTTGATATGAGTATTATTGAATGTAAAAATTTGACTAAGGAATATATAAGCGGTGACAGCGTTATTAAAGCTGTTGACGATGTTACTGTTGAATTTGAGCAGGGGGAGTTCTGTGCAATAACAGGACCTTCAGGCTCAGGTAAGTCCACATTCCTTCATATGCTCAGTTCTCTTGAGCATCCGACATCAGGTGCTGTAATTTATGGTGATAAAAAGCTTTCTGATTATAATGACAATCAGCTTTCAATATTAAGACGACGCAGATTTGGTTTTGTATTTCAGTCATATAATCTTGTTAATGAATTGACAGGTTATGAAAATATTTTGCTGCCTGTTATGCTTGATAAAAAGAAGGCTGATCAGGAATATATAGACAGGCTTATAAAAATGCTGGGTATTGAGGACAGACTCGATCATCTGCCTTCAGCTCTTTCGGGCGGACAGCAGCAAAGAATTGCCATAGCAAGAGCACTTGCAAATAAGCCGTCAATACTTTTTGCCGATGAACCCACAGGTAATCTTGACGGTAAGAGCGGCAGAGAGGTTTTGTCATTGCTTAAATATGTGAGCAGTGAGCTTGGGGTAACACTGATTTTAGTTACACACGATTTGCATGTAGCAGAGCAGGCTGACAGAGTTCTGACCATTGAGGACGGAAAGATAGTTTCTGACAGCAGGACAGATTGATAATAGCGGGGAGATAAAGATGAAAAAGAATATTTCTGTTAATACCCTTGCTTTAGGTAATCTCAGGCAACGTAAAAAGCAGTATGCAATAATGATTATCGGCATAATACTTGCTATGGTATTTTCATCAGGTATTATGTTTTATCTGTTCAGCTCTCAGGAAACGCTGAAAGAAATTAAGAAAAATGAAATCGGAAATCAGCATGCAATTGTGTCTGTTGTCGGAGGTAATAAAGATGTATATGATAAGGCTGTCAGTGACGGTATATTTGACGACTATGGTTTTGCACATCTTATAGGATATGCATATACAAATGCTGAGGAAGAAAACTTTGGCTGTGAAATTGCTTGGCTTGATGATAAAGCGAAAGAGCTTTCGTATCAGTCGTTTACAGAGGGTAAATATCCTGAAAATGAAAATGAAATAGCAGTAGAGCAAAATGCTCTTATAAAAATGGGATATGCAGATGCTGAAATAGGAGACAAAATTACTGTTTTTGTAAAAATGCAGAATGACAGCGAGCTTCTGAATGCTTTCAAAAAGGATTACACACTTGTCGGAATTGTTACTGATAAGCGCTCAAATCTCGGTAATAATTATAGAATTGTATCAACTGAAACTTCTATTGATAATTTCTATCCGGCTGCTTATGTTGCACAGAATACACCGGTTTCTGCCGGTGGAAAAGAAAGGCTCTGTGCCTATATTTCATTTGATAAATATGAGTATGAAAAAATAGAGAGAATATATGATTATTTTAAATCAAAAGATCTTGATGCTGAAATATGCGGAAGTAATATTAATATGTACAGATATTCTCCTATTACCTCAAACAACAGTATGCTTGCAATAGTTTTAGCATTAGCTCTTATGGTGAGTTCCTGTGTTGTTATTGTTAATTCCTTCAATACAAATCTTAAGGAAAGAAAAAAGCAAATCGGTATGCTTCGTGCTGTTGGTGCAACCAAAAGACAGATTGTTAATATTTTTGCACGTGAGGCACTTATTATTGCACTTATATGCACACCGATAAGTATAGCGTTATCCTATGGTGCTGTCAGTCTGGCATTCAGAATTCTTAAGCTTGATATGATAATGACAAAAAGTTTCTGGGTGCTTCCGATAAGTGCAGTATCAGGTGTTTGTGTTGTAATGCTTTCAGCACTTATCCCGCTTGTGGCGGCATCAAGAATTACACCGATGCAGGCTATTCGTGATATAAGCTCAATAAGAAAAATGAAAACCAAGGGCATTAAAACAAAAAAAGAATTTGATGTTTCAAAGCTTATGGCTAAAAGAAACCTTGTTTTCTTTAAGGGCGGAAGAATTGCGGTCAGCATAATGCTTGCAGTAACTGTTCTGTTTTCCTGCTTAGGATTTTCATTTTTAAAGGAATATAACAGTTTTAATATAACAAGAAATTACGATTACATCATTAGCCATATGAGCAGCTTTTCAAGTGATGTGGTTAATTTCAGAAGTGCCAATAAAGGTATGAGCGAGGTTGATAAAAAGGATCTTGAAATGATTCCTTATATAACTGAGGTGTCAGGTATAAAGGACATTTCAACATGCATTGAGATTGAGGAGTATTCTGATTATTATAAATCCTTTACGTATGCAAGCTCTACACTTTTTGAGCGTAAAGAGGTAGACACCTTAACATATGATAACTTTTATGAAACTCACTTCACAAAGCTCAATGAAAGCTATTATGGAATTAAAAACAGTGCAAATATTGAAAGTGATTATTTTCCGACCAATATAATTGCAGTTGATTCTGCTGTAATAAATGATATCAGTGCTTCGGCAAAAGGAAATATAAGCACTGGCAGGCTTGATTCGGGTGAAGAGGTTATACTTGTTGCACCGCAGAAGTCAGCTTTAGCACTTGAATTTTTTGGTGAAAACGGCAATGATGGCTATAGCTATTCAAATGTAATTGAAGATAAGGAAACCGATTATGAAATAGTATGCAGCGGTGAGCTTGATTTGAAAGCAGGGGATAAGGTTACTCTCAACACCATTACCTGTGACGAAATAGATGAGTCCGGTCAGAATTATATTGGTTTGGAGAATAATAAAAAGCAGGTTACTATCGGTGCGGTTATAAGTCCTGCTGATATTGATAATAATTCTGCTTTGTCTGGAACTGTCTGGTATGACGGCTTCTATATACTGACAACAATTCAGGGTATGAACAGCTTTTATGATAATGTAAAGTATAATCATGTGAACCTTGACTGCGGTGTTGAAATTACTGATGAAATCGACGAACAGATTACAAAAGCAATTAAGGTTTATGCTGATAAATACGAGGGCTTTTATTCATCTGCATATGCTGAAATGAAAAGTCAGGAGCGTCAACAAATGATTCTGACTGTATCAATTTTAGCTCTTATGACAATTATTTTTGCGATATGCGGAAGTATTGTAAATAACAGCCTTTCCGCAAGAATAAGAGAAAGCAAAAAAACACTTGGTACACTGCGTGCCTTTGGTGCAGACAGCAGTGAGCTTCTGAAATCATATATCAGACAGCTTTTTTCAATGTTTTCGTTGGGAATAATTTCAGGCTTTGCAATGTATATTATTGTGTATATTATTAATTCACCATTGCAGAAAAAATATATTATGGATAAAGAATTCTTTATGAATTTTAATCCGTGGGTAACAGTTGTATTCTGCATTGTTCTGTTTGCAGTCTGCTCATTAAATCTTTTTATAAAAATAAAGGCAGAAATGAAAAACAGTATTATAGATAATATCAGGGAATTATAAAAAGGAGGATATTCACAGTTATGAAAAAGTTTTTATCTTTTATATTAATGCTGATGCTTTGTATTTCATTCAGTATAACAGCTTATGCTGAGGAAGGTGGAGAAAGTGCACCTGTTTCAGAAACTACTGCTGATGCATCACAGCCAAGACTGATGGTTGCCTCATATAAGCTTGACAGTGAGTATGTTACACCTAATGGCGACGCTACAATTGAAATCACCTTTAAAAATTACAGCAATACTAAAGCGGTTTCAAACATTAAGCTTTCTTTAACTGAGGAAAGCGGAGAGATTAAGCCTGAAGGAACAGGCACAAAATTTGTCAGCAGAATTTACGCAGGAAGCACTTATGTTTGGAAAGTAAAGCTCAGAGCATCTAAGCTTGCAGCAATAGGTGAGCATAAGCTCAGTGTAACTGCTGAGTACGAGGATAAGTATTACAGTGCCTATTCCTCATCAGATATACTGATTGTAAATGTTTCCCAGTCGGCAGGGCTTGATTACGCAGGTGTTGTTCTGCCGAGAAAGGTAACACAGGAAAATACTGTTACTATGGATGTTAATCTTATGAATACAGGCAAATGCCTTGTCAGAAATTCAAAGCTTACCTTTGATATTGAAGGTCTTGAAACAGGCAGTGTTCTGTTTATCGGTGAAATTGCAGCAGGCGAAAGCAAGGCAGGCAGTGCTAATTTCAGAGTAGGTACTGATAAATTAGGTGAGGTAAAGGGAAAAGCTGTTTTGTCCTATGAGGATGAATTTGGTAATCCTTATTCAAGAGAAATTGAAATTTCAACTGTCATTGAAGAAAAGCCAAAGGAAGAAACCCAAGCAGAAGAGGAAGCAACATTTAATACAAAGTATCCCAAGTGGTGGGCTTTCCTTGCAGCAGGTGTTGCAGCAGGCGGTATAGTCGGCTTTGTAATTCCAACAGCAGTTAATGCAAAAAAACAGCGTAAGGAAGACGAATTAAGATTATAATTATTAAGCAATTATTGATTAATGATTGATTTTTAAGTCATAAATCTGTAATAAATCAGCCATAAATGATATAATAAAATTAATGCTTCTGTATGCATTTTGTACCCCTGAGTGTAAAAAAATCTATATATATGATGTTTATGAACAGGCTTTTTTTACAATGTTTACAGTTTGTTCATAAAATAATGGGGTTTCTGACAATTTTTTTGTTGAAATTTAATATTGTTAATGGTATACTACTAATAGACTTATAAGGGGGTAACTGCCTTGAGTAATGAAGAGAAAAAAGCTGCAAAGCTTGCTAAAAAGGAAGCTAAGGCTGAAAAGAAAGAAGCAAAGGCTGTAAAGTCTTTGGAAAAGGCAAAGGCTAAGGCGGACAAAAAGCACGCTAAAGCATATCAGAAATTTGTGAAGGATACTGAGAAGAAGAATAAGAAATCTCAGGAAAAGGCTTCAAAGAGCGGAAAGAACTTTGTTCCTGTAGCAATTCCTGCTATTGATGAATTCCAGACTAAGGGTGAAATCAAAGCAGAAAAGTCAATGGAAAAGGCATATGCCGTTTATGTTAAGAAAGTTGGCAAGAAGAATGCTAAGACAGAGAAGAAATGTGCCAAGAAGGGTAAGCCGTTTGTTCCTGTTGCTGTTCCTACATACGAAGAGTTCTGTAACAGCTCTGCTGCTGAGAATAAGGGCGGCAAAATCTTTTTGATGATTATACTTATTCTGTTAATCTGGTTATTGGTTTACTTTATGGTTATGTACAGCCAGTATGTTTATAATCCGCAGGGTGAGCCTACAACTGAAACAACAGCTGCACAGGGAGTACCTCAGGAATATGCGCCATATTCAAATATTCATGAGATTACAACCACTCCTGATTACAGTATTGCAGATGCTAAGCGCTACCTTAAGCAGACACTCAGTGATAACTGGAATCAGCTTGGTTATGACAGTGATCCGTCAAGCAACGCAATTTCTTATAACAACAGAATTGTTAAGGTTAATGGTGCTGATTGTTATATGTTCACTGCAAGCGGCAAAACATTCGCTGTTGCTGTTAAACTTTCAGCTTGTTACTATGCTCATAATGGTGAATACACACCAATCACATTCAATAATACAGACATTTTGTTTGACTAAAAGAAAAAGCTCCTCGTATGAGGAGCTTTTAAATTTGCCATATTATTAATAAAGAAGACATATCTGAGTTATCAGATATGTCTTCTTTATTTAATCTTCAGAATATTTAATTTTTCAGGCTGTGAAGAGGTGCAGGGATTTTTCCTCCACGGTTAATAAACTGAGCAGGGGATTTGTCGTTTATTTTCATAACAGGTCCGCTGCCGAGAAGTCCTCCGAATTCAAGCTCGTCACCGATTGTTTTGCCGATAGCAGGAATAACTCTTACAGCAGTAGTTTTGCCGTTAACCATTCCGATTGCTGCTTCATCAGCAATAAGTCCGCTGATTACCTCAGCAGTAGTGTCACCCGGTACAACAATCATATCAAGACCGACAGAACAAACGGCTGTCATTGCTTCCAGCTTTTCAATAGTAAGAGCCTCAGACCTTACAGCATCAATCATACCGGCATCCTCACTTACGGGAATAAACGCACCTGAAAGTCCGCCGACGCTTGATGATGCCATTACGCCGCCCTTTTTTACTGCATCATTAAGCATAGCAAGGCAGGCAGTAGTGCCGCATGCACCGCATTGTTCAAGACCAATAGCCTCCAGAATATGAGCAACTGAGTCGCCGACTGCAGGTGTGGGTGCTAATGAAAGGTCAACTATTCCGAAAGGAACACCAAGACGCCTTGATGCTTCAACACCAACAAGCTGACCCATTCTTGTTACCTTGAAAGCGGTCTTTTTAATTAGCTCTGCAATTTCATTAATTGAATAGTCAGGGTATTTTGATACGGCACTACGTACTACACCCGGACCTGAAACACCGACATTAATTACACAATCAGGCTCAGATACACCGTGAAAAGCACCTGCCATAAACGGATTATCTTCAGGAGCGTTGCAGAAAACAACAAGCTTGCCAGGTGCAATGCAGTTATTGTCCTTAGTAAGCTCTGCAGCCTCTTTGACCTTCTGACCCATAATTTTAACGGCATCCATATTAATGCCTGCTTTAGTTGAGCCGACATTAACTGAGGAACATATATGCTCAGTTTCAGCAAGTGCCTGAGGTATAGAATTGATAAGCTCCAAATCACCTGCGGCAAAGCCTTTCTGGACTAAAGCGCTGTAGCCGCCGATAAAGTTAACACCGATTGTTCTTGCAGCTTTTTCAAGTGTAAGTGCATATTTAACAGGGTCGCCTCCGCTTATACCTGCCATAATAGCAATAGGTGTAACGCTTACACGCTTATTGATAATCGGTATACCATATTCTTTTTCAATCTGCTCACCTGTTTCAACAAGCTTTTCAGCCTTTGTGCAGATTTTGTCATAAATTTTATCACAGGCTTTGTTAATATCTGTATCGGCACAGTCAAGCAGTGAAATACCCATTGTTGTTGTGCGTATATCAAGACATTCGTCCTGTATCATTCGTATAGTTTCTAAAATGTCATATGTATCTATCAAGGATTATACCTCCTATATTCTGTGCATTGAGTTAAAAATATCCTCGTGCATAACGTGAATTGACAAGCTGTTTTCCTCGCCGTACTTTGTCAGCTCCTCAGAAAAAGTTGTAAGTTCAACTGTGCTTGATGATATGTCTGCCATCATAATCATACAGAACATATCCTCCATTATTGTCTGTGATACCTCTGTAATATTAATACCGTATTTGGCACAGACACCCGAAACCTTTGCAAGGATTCCGACAGTGTCCTTGCCGACTACTGTAATAACTGCTCTCATAGTCTTTACCTCCGTTGGTTTAATTGATAAAATTATAACAGAGAAATAAACTTTTTTCAATAAAGCTAAGAAATATATTTAATTTTTTTTAATTATGTGCTAAAATACAATCTAATACATGTTAAATATGGCAGGTTTTTATGAAATATTATAATTTTTACGATATGCACACTCACAGTTTGCACAGCTTTGACGGTAACGACAGTTGCCAGGCCCTGTGTCAGTCTGCTGTTCTGAAGGGTGCTGCGGGGTTGGCAATTACAGACCATTGTGATATAGACGGCGAATATATTGATATTGACAATCTCTGTTCAAATCAGCTTAAGGATTTGAATGAATGCAAAAGCAAATTTTCACCAAAGCTTGAAGTGATAAAAGGAATTGAAATAGGTCAGGGAATTTACAGAAAAAAAGAAACTGAATATCTTTTATATAAATATCCTTATGATTTTGTGCTCGGTTCACTTCATAATCTTGAAAATATGGAGGATTTCTATTTCCTCAACTACAAGGAATATGATGTTTATGAATTGCTTGGCAGATATTTCAATGGCTTGCTTGAGCTTAGTGAATGGGGTGCTTTTGACTCTCTTGCTCATCTGACATATCCGCTAAGATATATAATTGCAAGGGATAAAATAAATGTTGATTTGTCACGCTTTGATGATATTATTGACAGTATATTTGAGTTGCTTATCAGAAATGATAAGGCGCTTGAAATAAATACATCAGGTCTTTTTATGGATATGAAGGATACATTGCCGAATATCAGCTATATTAAAAGATTTAAAGCTCTTGGCGGCAAGTATGTTACAGTAGGCAGCGACTCACATTATGCTGATAAGGTGCTCAGAGGTATTGACACAGGTTATAGTTTAGCACGAGCGGCAGGCTTTGACAGTGTAACAATTTTCAGGGAACATAACCCTGTTTTAATAAAAATATAATGAGGTGTTTTAATGGATAAGCTTTTAGGTCTTATTGAAAAAAATCCAAGATTAACTAACGCTGAAATGGCAGTGATGCTTGGTATCAGCGAGGAAAGTGTAAACGAAAAAATAAAAGAGTTTG
>DBFOUY010000252.1:0-2746 GCA_048365975.1 Eubacterium sp. | reverse complement strand
CACCTTGCTTATGATGCAGGTTATTCTCAGCTGTTGACGGCTGGGCGGATTTTTTTATTTACAGTAAGAAAGCGTGGATAAAAATCCACGCTTTTACTATTTATACAGGATGAACCTTTGTTTCAATATTATCGTGCTTGCCGTCAAGATTATACTTTGCATCCCTTCTCTTTTCAAAGAATTTGGTAGCAACCTGACCGAACTGAGCATAAGAAAGAACATCCTCCTCCTGCTCATAAAATTCTTTAATATCATCCTTAAAACTGTCAATTGTATCTGTAATCAAATCAGCAGGACGGCAATCAATAATATCGTCATCGCCAACTATTTTCTTTCTGAAATCAGGGTCAATTTCACAAGGTGTTTTACCATATTTGCCTGCAACCATATCCTTAAATTCCTTGGTTACCATCTTGTATCTTTCACCCATAATGATATTAAATACAGCCTGTGTGCCCACAATCTGTGATGTAGGAGTAACAAGCGGAGGATAGCCTGAGTCCTTACGAACTCTTGGTACCTCACTAAGCACCTCTTCAAGCTTATCAGCCTTGCCAGCCTGTTTTAGCTGAGAAACAAGGTTTGAAAGCATACCGCCCGGTACCTGATAAAGAAGAGTATTTGCGTCAACACCGAGCATTTTAGGGTCAAGCAGACCACTTTCAAGATATTTCTCTCTAAGAGGAGTGAAGAAATCACGTATTTCTGTAAGTGCTTTAATATCAAGACCTGTGTCATACTCAGTGCCCTGAAAAGCAGCAACCATAGACTCTGTTGCAGGGTGAGATGTACCCATAGCAAGCGGACTGATAGCTGTATCAATAACATCAACACCAGCCTCAACACCCTTAAGCTGCACCATTGATGCAAGACCTGAGGTATAATGTGAATGAAGCTGAATAGGAATTTTGACAGTTTCCTTAAGAGCCTTAACCAAATCATAAGTGCCGTAAGGAGTAAGGAGCCCAGCCATATCCTTAATACAGATTGAATCTGCACCTGCATTTTCAAGCTGCTTTGCATAGTTGCAGTAATACTCTATATCAAATACAGGACCTGTTGTATATGAAATAGCAGCCTGTACATGACCGCCGTATTTTTTAGCAGCGTTAATTGCTGTCTGAAGATTACGCACGTCATTGAGTGCATCAAATATTCTTAGAATATCAATACCATTATCAATGCTCTTCTTTACAAAATAGTCAACAAGCTCGTCTGAATAATGACGATAGCCCAGCATATTCTGACCTCTGAAAAGCATCTGAAGCTTAGTATTAGGACACTTTTCGCGTATAAGACGAAGTCTGTCCCATGGGTCCTCATTCAAAAATCTTAAGCAGGAATCGAATGTAGCACCGCCCCAGCACTCAAGTGAGTGATAGCCGATTTTATCCATTTTTTCCAGTATTTCTGAAAATTCATCTGTTGTCATACGTGTTGCAATCAGTGACTGATGTGCATCTCGCAGGACAGTTTCTGTAATACCTATTTTAGCCATTTGCGACACCTCTTAGTTTAAAGTAACGATTACCTGACCTGCTTCAACGCTGTCGCCCTTATTTACATTAACAGATGCAACAGTACCGTCAGCAGGGGCAACAATGTCATTTTCCATCTTCATAGCCTCTAATATGCAAAGAACATCACCCTTTTTAACTGCTGAACCGGCAGCAGTCTTAATGTCGAGGATTGTACCCGGCATAGGTGCCTCAACCTTTACACTGCCGGCACCTGACGGAGCAGGAGCAGCCTTTGGTGCCGGAGCAGCTGCAGGTGACGGAGCAGCAACAGGAGCTGAAACAGGAGCTGAAACAGGAGCAGGAGCGCCTGAGCCTGCATTCTCCTCAACAGTTACAACATAAGGTGTACCATTAACAGTAATTGTATAATTCTTCATTGTTATATCCTCCATTATTTAACAGAATGTTTTCTGGGTAAAGTGTTTTCTCTTTTGCCTGCAAGCATATCAAGAGAAGCGATAACCTTTGCTCTTGTGTCAGCAGGTGCACAAATATCATCAACAGCACCGCAAGCCGCAGCAGTGAAAGGTGATGCGATTGTGTCAGTATATTCCTTCTTAAGCTCTTCTCTGCTTTCACCCTTTGCAAGCCTGTCGTTATAAAGGAAAGCAACGGCAGAATCTGCACTGAGGGGTGATGCAACTGAGCAGTCCCATGCAACAGTTAAATCTGCATTAGCGCCCTTGCCTGCAAGTGTGATATATGCAGCACCGACAGCCTTACCTGTAATAACAGAAATTTTAGGGCAGGTTGCTGATGCATAAGCAGATGTGAGCTTAGTAAGAGCTGTAAGCATCTGATTTTCTTTTTCTTTAATTACGCCATCAGCATTAGCCAGTGTAACAACAGGGATTGAATAAGCGTCACAAAGTTTAATCATAGCCTCAGCCTTATAAGAACAAGCAGGGCAAAGTGCATTGCCCTCAAATGCAACAAAACCTACAGTTGAGCCCATTACTGTTGCAAGAGCAGTTTTGCAGTTTGATGAAGCATAACCACTCTTAAGCTCGACAACAGATGAATCATCTGCAACAGCTTTGATAATTGAAAGTGCATCGTCACCCTCATTAGCAAGAACAGCAGGAGCTGCAAAATCAAAAATCGGTGCAGGTGAAAGATTGTTGCCCGGAAGGAGTGAAACAATATCACCAACTGCCTGAACAGCAGCATCAAAATCATCTGCAAGAATATCAACAGTTCCTTCTTTATATGATGCTTCAGCAGTA
>DBFOUY010000251.1:0-5637 GCA_048365975.1 Eubacterium sp. | reverse complement strand
TACTGCTTGCCGTTATAATTCAATCCCAGTGGTGCACCATCAATATCATACTGAAAATACATTGTGTTTGTGCCGTCCGTCTGTGACAGAATAACACCATCCATTGTATTATAGTAGGTTGTTACACCATTGACGGTTTTTGATGTTCTTATTCCGTTTTCTGCATAGACATAGGTCTGACCGGCTTTTTTATCAAAATATGTATTTTGTTATCTTTATTGTATATATTGTGTAAATATTTGTCAATATTCATTCTATAAACAAAGTATTAAATATAAAAAGTAACCAGAGTGATTTCTCACTCTGGCAACTGATTGTTTATTAATTATCTCTTTTTTTATCGGTATAGTGAAACACCTCTGTGTTACAAAAAAGAATCCATATTATAACAGGAATAAATGGTACAATATAAAAAAACATTCTTCCAAACATCGATGATACAGCATCATAAGGTTCATGTAATTTTAATAAAGCATTATACAAATAATATTCCGCCTTTTGACCAAAAATGCCAAATAAGTCACTAATAAACAGAAAGAATTCATTCACCATTATATTAGAAATAACTAAAGAAAAAACAACAAAAGCTATAAATTCTATTTTTAAATTATTTTTAAGAGTATACAGAGATATAAACACAATAAAGAAAACATAGAGCAACAGTAATACAATTTCTGAAATAAAATCATTTTTAATAAAATTTGCAATATTGTGAAACGAATAGAAAACAAAAACAAACATAGTTATTGATACTAATGCCACAATATGGCTTACCTTTGATTTGTCTATTTTCATATCATAACCCCCAATAGACTGCATAAACTTAAATGTTATTATTAATTTTATAATAACGCTTATTTCTTTAACATATTAAGTTTATACTCCACCCAAAAAAGCTTTCAAAAAAGAATAAGTTAATCTTTGCGTATCTAATAATCTGCTAATATCACCAGGTTTCTTTTTTAAACTATTCTTTGCAGAACTGGTCCATACATAATTTATAACAGTATCTGCATATTTTGTACGTACTGATGTAACATGTTCAGGGATATCTTTTCCTCTTCCAATTTGACCATGAGCACACATATCCTGTATTGCATGAAGTCCATAGCCAAGCATCTTTAATGCATAATCATGATTAGATTTCCAGTATTTAACAGCCTCACGCCTTTTTTTGCAAGCATATTCATAACGAGTATCATCATTTCCTTTTTCGTATCCATTAAAGTGATAATATTGCCATGATTTGTGCTTTTCAAGTTGTTCATACTTCATCAGATATATGATAGTAGAATTTGTTGGATTATAAGTTGCTAACAAAACTGCATACGATGTTGAAGGATAATCCTGATCCAAGGCAGAACAATACTTAGCCAGATTACGAGCATCGGGTTTTGAAAAACCGCATTGTATTGCCCAATAATATGTTCCATAAAAGTATGTTTTATTATTTACCTTAACATTATTATACTTCGTAGATGTATTTGGATTATATCCATTATGAACAGCACTTTTCCAACATCCATCCAAATCAATATAGCTAATAGGATTATTACAACAATATACAAAAAGATTTGTGCCAATAGCTTCATCTCTGCAACCATATGCTATATCAACAATATCCGCATTGATAAATCTGCAGATGCTTGGGTCATAGTAGCGTGACTGAAGATAATAATAACCTGTTTCATTATCAAGATAATAGCCACGATAGCGAAGAGGATTTGCATTTGCAACAGCTTCATATTTCGGATTTACTGCTTCTACATATTCTACATTTCCCCACGAATCATAAAAATACTCGGCTACTGCAAGTCCGTTGCTCTCTGTAATGCCTATAATATCTCCTGAGATATTTGTAAGATAATAATACTGATTTCCGTTATAGATAAAGCCTAAAGGTGACCGGTTTTCATCATACTGAAAATACATTGTGTTTGTGCCGTCTGTCTGTGAGAGAATAACACCATCCATTGTATTATAGTAGGTTTTTACACCATTGACTGTTTTTGACGTTCTTATGCCGTTTTCGTCATATGTATAAGTATATTCATTTTCGCCATCGGTTATACTTTCAAGATGTCTGCCTGTATTCCAGCTAAACTCTCTGTCACCATAGGTCAGCATATTACCGTTAGCGTCGTAGGTCAGTTCAACACCATTCACCTCATACAAAAGATCGAGCCATCCACTATAATCATAATAAAAATATGTACTTTCATTAGGTGTCTTACTTTCTATATCACCATCAGTATAATCATAGACTTCTTTTGATATTATATTTCCTCTGTCATCATATGAATAAAGCTCTGTATAATTCAAAAAACTGCAATCTGTTCTTGAGAGCTGTTCGTTCTCATAATAGAATTTGATAGGGTTTGAATTATTAAACTTTGTTTCAGTAATTCTGCCTTGACTATCATAAGTATTATTGATTGTTATAGAATTTTCTATTGAATTAATTGCCTTTTGAACAGTGTTGCCATTATCGTCATACAAATAGCTTGATGAGATTGCATCCAGATCATATGCTTTTATATTTTCCGAAGAAATCTGACCATTATCATTTTCTGTAACACTGTATTCATAAGACTTGTTTCCGTTAGAATACTGAATAGAATTATCTTTTATTACAGTTTTATAGTTAATTCCAAAATGAGTTTCAGATATATCTGTTCTTTCCTCGATATTCTTTTCTTCATCAGCTTCAGTAACAATCTGAGAATAAGACATAATTAATGAATCATCCGAAATTCTATAAACATCTATTGTTCCATCTTCATTATAGAGAGTATATAAATCAGAATCACTTTCATATTTGCCACCAAGAACATTTTCGTCACCATAACCAAATAAAAGGTAAGGCTCAGTATTATCATTGCGATACTTATTCATTACATTTCCATTATCATCATACCCATAACGGATAGTGTCACCATTTGCATAGTTTTCTGAAACAAGATTATTATTTTCGTCATAGGTATATGAAATGGTTTCATTACCGCCGATTTTAACGTTCTTCAAATCGCCGTTATCAGTATAATTGAACTCATAAATATCAAAGCTTTCTTTGATTTTGGCACCCACATCATTATACTGATAATCAGTTGTTACGCCTAAGCGGTTTGTTTCACTTTCAAGGTTTCCGTTTTCTGCATAGACATAGGTCTGACCGGCTTTTGTGTCGGAATATGTGTTTTCTTCAGGCAAGCCGTCTTTAGCACTGTCATAATCTTCTGAACTGATTTCCTGCACTACTCTTCCATAATCATCATAAATTGTTCTTGTAATATTGCCGTCCTCGTCTGAAAGAAGGACTCTGCCTGAATTATCATAAATATATGATGATTTATCGCTTTCGCAGGCGGTAGTAAGAACATTACCTAAAGAATCATATGTATATGACATAACAGTTGTTGTGGTTCCTTCAGCATCTGAAATCACAGTTGTTTCTTTGGAGATATTACCGCTTTCATCATATTCAAATTTGTACACATAGCCATAACTGCTGTTTTCTTCAGTTACACGACCATTGCTATCATAAGTATACTCTGTTTTATCAAAGCAAGTCAAGTCAGGATTATAAAAATCAGGGATTTCTCCATTATAATCCTCTTTGAGTGTCGCACTGACTAAAATATTATTATTATCATCATATGTGTAATAATTGTAGCTGTCACCACTCTGTTCTCGGATAATATTGCCGTTATTATCATAGATATAATAGCTGTTGTCAGCATATTCGCTATCAGTTACAGTTGAAATAATATTACCCATACTGTCGTATGAATAAGTTGTAGTTGCACCATCCACAATTTCAGAAACAATACGATAATGGTCATCATAAGTATAGGTTGTAACCTCACCATATTCGTCTGTATATTCAACAGGCAGAAAAGCATCATTATATACAGTTTTAGTTAATTCACCTGATGATGTCTCTGTAGTATATGTCATCTTTGCATCATCATAATTAAACTTTTCCCAAGCTCCATTATCATATGTAATCTGCTTTAGTCTGCCGTTATCATAATAACTGATTGACTTATCCATACTTCTGATAAGAGTATAGTCAGTTGTATCACTGTTATATTCATACTGACCTAAAATGACACCAGCCTGATCGGTAACCTTAATATACCTGCCAAGCTTTGTTGTGTATTCAAGCTTATTGCCATTAGGGTCTGTTATTTCCTTAACACTGTAATACTTTGCACTACTGCCGTCAGGTGCTTCAATTGCACGATAATCTGATAATGCAAATGAACGACCTGCACCATCGGAAATCGAAATTTCTTCTGTATTAGTTGTTCTGCTAAGCTGCAGTGTATTACCTGAATAATCCTCAATTGCACTGAGATATGCTACGCTTTGCAATACTTTAATCTCAAAATAATATTTGTATTTACCATCATCAAATATGTAATTATTATTTGTCTTGGTAAGCACATATCCATTAAGCTCATCAACGTAAGTATCAGCATTTTTCCTTATCATAGGGTATTTTGTACTGTTTGGAAGCTGAACCTCAAGTCGGCTGTTTGTAACAAGCACCTTACTATGGATTGACTCAAACCAGTCCTTATCAGCACTGTTATAAATTCTTGTATAGCCAAAATCAATATTATTATAAGAAAATTCAAAATCAGTATTGCTTTCAGTATACACTCCGATTGCTTCATTTGTTGTTGACTGATTAAGATAAGTTATTCTGCCACTATCACCTATACGGGCATATACCTTTGTTGTCTGAAAAGCAGGGATTGAAAACGGCACTGAATAATCAGTCCATTCGCCATTTTCACCGATTTTATACTGAATTGTTTCAGTATTTTCGTAGTCAAGCTTATATAATCCCACAAGCTCGCCATATCTGTAGAATAACGGTGTGGGTGACAAAGCTGCCTGTGCTGTCATAAGTGACTTAAAATCAACATAATCCGACAAAAACAAATTGCCGAATGTCATTGTAACAAAGGTTCCTAAGCCCATAACAACAGCAAGGAAAAGGCACAAAAGCTTTTTCCACAGCCTCGTTTTGAACAAGCTGTCTTTAAAATAGTTTGTTTTCATAATTGTTACCTCCTGTTATTTTAAAATTAGTAACAAACCTGTTACACTTATATAGTTCCAAAAATCAGCAAAGATAACAGAAAAAGCAGTAAATTTTTTACATTTACTGCTTTTTGATTATTCCAAATACAAAACTATTCTTTTTTCTGCAAGGGTTTTTTTCACATCAATTACACGCTGATTTGACGAGCCTCGAAATTTCAGTGAAATATCCTTAAGCTCCTGTTCAAAACGTCCGTCAACCAGCACATCAATAAGCGACAGCATTTCCTCAGACACATCTGTTTTTGCTCTGCTTTTTGCCCTGCCTGTGATTTCCTCAAAGGTAAAACCCGAGTAACACCATATGTCTTTTTGTGGAAACTTTTCCTTAAACATTACAAGAAACGGCAGGAGCACTCTTTGATTTTCAGGTTCAAATGGCTCACCGCCTAAGAGGGATAATCCATTAATCCAATCAGGCTCACAGGCTTCAAGAATTTCAATCATCGTTTGCTCGGTGAAGGCATTGCCGAATGAGAAGTCCCATGTCTGTGAATTAAAGCAATCCTTGCAATGATGTCT
>DBFOUY010000250.1:0-7058 GCA_048365975.1 Eubacterium sp. | reverse complement strand
TCTGTAACTTCTTGCCATAAAAATTCCTCCTATGATAGATTTTTCTATTCTACCATAGGAGGGTTCTCTTTTTTCTATCATCTACTTTTTTTGGATTTGTTTAGTTCAATGCAGAGAGGTTTTGTTTTTTTATAATAATCATTTAAGATTTATGATATTATCAAAGAATAATGGTCATAATCAACAAAAATAATTGTTGTAACAAATGTATTTTTATTGTATAATTGTAGTTGTAAAAATTTGAGAGGAGCGTTTTTTTAATGAAACACCCAGAAATTATTAAAAAGATGACAATGGAGCAGAAGGCTAATTTTGTTTCAGGTCATGATTATTGGCATTTGGAGTCAGCACCGGAGCTTGGACTGCCGGAAATTATGATTACAGACGGACCTCACGGCTTGCGTAAGCAGAAGGGCAAGGATTATGTTGAGCCTGAAGGAGAAAAGAACAAGGGCGGTATCGGTCTTGGCAACTCAGTTCCTACAACCTGTTTCCCGCCTGCTGCAACCTCATCATGCTCATGGGACGAGGAACTTCTCAGAGCAGAGGGTGAGGCTATGGGTCAGGAGTGCTTAAAGGAGAAGGTTTCAACAATTCTCGGACCCGGTACAAATATTAAGCGTTCACCTGTATGCGGACGTAACTTTGAGTATTTCAGTGAAGACCCATTGCTTGCAGGCAAGTGCTCTGCTGCAGTGATTAACGGTGTTCAGTCAAAAGGTGTCGGTACATCGCTTAAGCACTTTGCATGTAACTCACAGGAAGCATTCCGTATGGTGCTTGACGAGGTTGTTGATGAAAGAACTATGCGTGAGCTTTATCTGCCTGCGTTTGAAATTGCTGTAAAGGAATCTCAGCCATGGACAATTATGAACTCATATAACCGTATAAATGGTGTTTATGCTTCACAGAATGAATGGCTTCAGGAAAAGGTTCTTCGTGACGAGTGGGGCTTTGAGGGTCTTATCGTTACAGACTGGGGTGCATCTGTTGACCGTATTCCGGGACTTAAAGCAGGTACTGATCTTGAAATGCCGTCATCAGGCTCACTTAATGTTAAAAGAATTGTTGAGGCTGTTAATAACGGAACTCTTGACGAGTCTGTTCTTGATGAGAGAGTTGACAAGGTAGTTGATCTGATTGTTAAGTCAAAGCCTGCTCTTGAAAAAACTCATACATTTGATAAAGAGGCTCATCATAAGATTGCTCAGAAAATCGCCGAAGGCTCAATGGTGCTTCTTAAAAATAATGACAATCTTCTCCCATTGAAGAAGGGACAGAAGGTTGCGGTTATCGGCGAAATGGCTAAGGATCCGCGTTTCCAGGGCGCAGGCTCATCTGTAATCAATCCGACAATGCTTTCAAATGCATTTGATGAGATGAAGAAGCTTGGCGTTGATATTACATATGCTCAGGGCTATTACAAATCAGCACCGACCAAGAAGGATAAGAACAGAAAGAGCGATGATCAGCTTATTAAAGAGGCTTGTGCTGCTGCAAAGGCTTGTGATATTGCTGTTGTATTTGTTGGTCTTACAGAAGAATTTGAGGGTGAGGGCTATGACAGAGAGAGCATTGAGATGCCTTCAAACCACAACGCACTTGTTTCAGCAGTAGCGGCTGCTAATCCGAACACTGCTGTTGTTCTTGCAGGTGGTTCTGTTGTTCATATGCCTTGGGTTGATGATGCTAAGGCACTCCTTAATTCAGGCTTAGGCGGTCAGGCAAGCGGTGCCGCAGTTGCTAATATTCTTACAGGTGCAGTTAACCCATCAGGTAAGACATCTGAAACATATCCGCTTTCATTCAGCGATAATCCTGCATACGGCAATTATCCGGGCGGACCTGTTACAAGTGAGCACAGAGAGTCTGTATTTATCGGCTACCGTTACTATGATGCCGCAAAGAAAGACGTATTATTCCCATTCGGCTATGGCCTTTCATATACTACATTTGAATACAGCGACCTTAAGCTGTCTGCTGATAAAATCAAGGATACCGACACAGTAATGGTTTCATTCAAAATCAAAAACACAGGCAATGTTGATGGTGCAGAGATTGCACAGGTTTATGTTGCTGATAAGGAATCAACAATTTATCGCCCTGTTAAAGAGCTGAGAGCCTTCAAGAAGGTGTTCATCAAAGCAGGTGAAGAGGCCGAGGTTTCACTTGAGCTTTCAAAGAGAGCATTTGCTTTCTATAATGTTCAGCTTGGTGACTGGCAGGTTGAAACAGGTGAGTTTGATATTATGGTTGCTGCTTCAAGCCGTGATATCAGATTAACAGCAACAATGACAGTTGAGTCAACTGTTGATGCTGCAATTCCTGATTACAGAGCAACCGCTCCTAATTATTATAACGATGTTGCAAACATCACACGTGATGATTTTGCTGCTGTTTATGGTGCTTTGCCAAGCCCTGAAATTGATAAGAACAGAAAGATCGACATTTACTGCTGTCTTAATGATGCACGTCATACTAAGTGGGGCGGCAGACTCTGCGGTCTTATTGAAAAACTTATGTCAGGTATGGGCAGTGATGCTAACGGTGACGGCAAAATGCTTGCTGCAATGGCAACACAGATTCCTATCCGTAACTTTATTGCAATGAGTATGGGCGCTTTCTCACCCGCACAGGCTGAGGGACTTCTCAAAATGCTCAATGATGATGAATCAAGCTTTGTGGGCTTCAGTGCTATTTTCTGGAGATTAGGTGCCACAATCGCTAAGCTCCCAGCACTCCTTAAATCTATTTAACAAAATATATTAAACAAAACAAGAGGCTGTAAAAAACGAAAGTTTTTTACAGCCTCTTGTTTTATCTTTTTTGTTTAATATATACGGAAATATGAAAAAACAGAATTGAAATCAGCGGACAATTTCATATTAAAAAGAAACTGTAAAAAACTTTCGTCCTTTACAGCCGCTTTGATATATATTAATATTTGTAACGTCCTTCATTGTCCTTTCTGCAAAGGATATAATCAGCAGATACGCCGTAATAGTCGCAGAGCTTTATCAGGTGCCTTATTGGTAATTCGTTTGCACCTCTTTCGTATCGGGCGTACATTGTTTGCGACGTTCCTAAATAGTTTGCAATTTGTTCCTGTGTTTTATCGTGATCTTCTCTTAAGCTTCTTATTCTGTCAATATATGTCATAGTTTTACCTCCCGTTTATAGTATTATACAATAGTAAATAAGTTTACTGTTAACTTAAGTAAATAAATTTACTGTTGACTTTAGTAAACAAATTTACTATAATATAAAAAACACAATTATTGTTGCCGAACAAAGAATAAAATAAGGAGAAATCGTTATGGAAAATGCAGAAATAGAAAACGGTGTATTTATCAGCCGTGATGAATATGAACGGTATAATCAGCTCAAAGCGTTTCGCCGTAACACAATAGAGCAGTTTGATGTGCTTAATGTATTAATTTTCCGCCTTAATGTATTTATCAATCTGCTTATTGAGAATGATGATAACCGCGAGGAAATTATATCTAATATTCTGATGGCAATTGAAGAATTGAATTGTAACTGTGACAATTATAAAAATACTCTTAATAGCTGATTTATTAAAAACGACGCCGTAAACAAGGCGTCGTTTTTAATAAATATATTGTACATTTTCATTTGTTATGTTAAAATTATAATATATTTGTCAGGAGGGGTGAATATGAAGAAGCTGTTTTCAGTTTTTATCGGAATGGTTGCTTTTATAATACTTTGTCTTTGTATATCGTTTACAGTCTTTGCCTCTCCGTCACAGATAACGGATATTGAAAAAACTCAGCTTTTAAGCAGCACGACTTATTACTCCTTTGATGCATCGAGTAAAACGCTGACCATAAGCGGTGAGGGTGCGTCACCGAACTTTTCTCAGAGTCAGAATATGTCCGATTCTCAGCCGTGGTATAAATGGAAAAAGGACGGCTCAATTGAGCGTGTTGTTGTTGAGGAGGGTGTTACCTCGCTTGGAAATTATTTATTTCACGATATGGACGTGAGTGATATAAGCCTGCCTTCAACGCTGAAGTCAATAGGCAGCTATTGCTTTGCCTACAGTCCGAAAATAAAAACTATTGATTTAAAAAATATAACCAAAATCAACAATAATGCTTTTTATATGTGCTATGGGCTTGAAAGTATAAATATCCCGTCAACTGTCACAAGTATCGGCAAATCAGCTTTTGCAAGCTGTAAGGTGCTGAACAATGTTGCTTTCGGCAGTCAGTATATGACTGTTACTATATCCGAAAAAGCATTTTTCAAATGTCCCGAGCTTACACAAATGAGTATTCCGTTTAATGCAAAGCTTATGACCTGTTCCGTCGGCTTTACTGACGGTGATGTTGCTCAGGACGGATTTGTTGTTAATGCGTTTGCTGATTCACCTGCCTATACCTATGCAAAAAAACATCTGATTAATGTTAATACACTTAACGAAATGGTTATAAATCAGGGTGCTGATATTAATCGCGAATATTTCAGTGACAACCTTAAAGACAAAATGGTTTTTGTGTTTACTCCTCAGAGAAGTGCAGGCTACAGCTTTTGCCTGTCCGGCAGTATTAAAGCCGGATGCGTGCTGACGGATTCAGACGGTAAGGTTATAAAGGATGTCACATATAATCCGCTTACGGAAAGCAAATGTGAGATTATCAGCAATTTTACAGGCGGAAATACATATTATTTTACAATATCAAGTATCGGAACTATGGGCCGTTTTAATGTAAGCCTGTTTCCTCTGGGTATTGATAAAATAGGGATTGACTGGAATTTTAATTTCAGAGCGGCAAATTTATCTGACGGTTATCTTGATGTTGCTAAACTGATTAAAGGTCACAGCATTAGTTTTGTATATGCAGACGGTTTTGCGGATTCGTTTCCTTTTGAAGACGGGTCTGAATATAACGGTATGAATATCAGATACAGTAATAAGCTTGGTTCATCCGTTACCTGCGGAGAAAATACCGACAGTATTATCGTGGGTGATACTGAGTTGTTCTTTACAATAAATATTGAACACAGTTATACAGAGGAAGTCATTGAACCTACAATAAAAGACGGCGGTTTTACACGCCACACCTGTGTGCTTTGCGGCGACAGCTATACAAGTGATTATACATCTCCGCTCGGAAGGACTGTTTATGGATATGTTAAGGTTATGGCAGATCCTGAGGGTAATCTGATTGATAATTCAAACATAAGTGATATATATATTTACAATAATGAAGGGAACGTTGTTGCGGTTACTGATGAAAACGGATTTTTTATTGCTGAGTATGTATGTGATTTTATTATAATTGAAAGCTATGCAGGACCAAACAGAAAAATTGAAATTGACAGTGAATCAGAAAATCTTGGTGATATAGGTATTGTATTATGTGATTTCAATGATGACGGCTATATTAATGCTAAGGATTTTGCTTTGATAAACAGTGTCCGCGGCGAGTATGATGCTTCAGGCGGTTATGACAGTGTTGATATAAATAAGGACGGCAGAATTGATTTTGCGGACTGGAGCTATGCAAAAAGCTACTTTACATATGGTAAATTAGACGAAAGTATTTATAAATAGAAAATTTTTTTAGTCGATTTATGGATTGCAAATTGACAGCTATTAATATATAATATAACTTGTTATATTATATTTATATATAAACTAAGGGAGGCATTTATGAAAAAGGTTGCAATTATTATGGGTTCAGACAGCGATTTGCCTATCGTTACCCCTGCAATTAAGCAATTAAAGGAATTAGGTATTGAAACAGAGGTCAGAGTAATGTCTGCTCATCGTACACCGCAGGAGGCTAATGAGTTTTCCTCAAGGGCTATTGAAAACGGCTTTGGTGTTATTATTGCTGCAGCAGGTATGGCTGCTCATCTTGGCGGAGTTTTAGCGGCTTCAACAACACTGCCTGTTATCGGTATTCCTTGCTCGGCAAAGGTGCTTGACGGTATGGACGCTATGCTTGCAACAGTTATGATGCCGCCCGGTATTCCTGTAGCAACTGTCGGTGTTAATGCTGCAAAGAATGCGGCAATTCTTGCTGCTGAAATTATTGCAGTGGGTGACAGTGAGCTTATGGCTAAGCTGCAGAATATGAGAACAGAAATGGCACAGCAGGTTCGTGAAAAGGATGCTGCTCTTCAGGAAAAGCTAAAGGAGATTTAACTATGGAAAAAAGTTTCAGCGAAAGCTATGCAGCAGCGGGTGTTGACGTAACTGCAGGTTATAAATCAGTTGAACTGATTAAAGAAAGTGTTAAAAGAACAAATATTGCAGGTGTGCTCGGCGGAATAGGTGGATTCGGCGGAATGTTTGAGCTTCCTGTAAGTGAATACAAAAATCCTGTTCTTGTTTCAGGCACAGATGGTGTAGGTACAAAAATCAAGCTTGCTTTTCTTATGGACAAGCATGATACAGTAGGTATTGACTGCGTTGCAATGTGTGTTAACGATGTTGCCTGCTCAGGTGCAAAGCCGCTGTTCTTCCTTGATTATATTGCCTGCGGTAAAAATTTCCCTGAGAAAATTGCTCAGATTGTTTCAGGTGTTGCTGAGGGCTGTGTTCAGTCAGGCTGTGCACTTGTCGGCGGTGAAACCGCAGAGCATCCCGGTATGATGCCTGAGCACGAATATGACCTTGCAGGTTTTACTGTTGGTATCGGTGAAAAGGACAAGCTTGTATCAGGTGAGCATCTTGCTGAGGGTAATGCACTCATAGGTGTTGCATCATCAGGTATTCATTCAAACGGCTTTTCTCTTATCAGAAAGGTGTTTGATATTAACGAAAAAACTATTGCTGTTAAATATGATGAGCTTGGCACAACTCTTGGTGAAGAACTTATTACTCCTACAAGAATTTATGTTAAGTCTCTGCTTGCACTTATGGATGGTGTAAGAGTCAATGCAATCTCTCATATCACAGGCGGCGGATTTTATGAGAATGTTCCGAGAATGCTCAATGACGGTTTCACTGCTGTTATTGAAAAGGATAAGTGCTTTAAAAAGCCTATCTTTGATTTAATTCAGAAAACAGGCAATATCCC
>DBFOUY010000249.1:0-3480 GCA_048365975.1 Eubacterium sp. | reverse complement strand
GCAGAGTGATATAACCATTTGAATCAACATCTATAAAATCGTTTTCCCTCAGATTCTTCATTGCAACACTGACACTCGGCTTTGAAAAATCAAGCTCATTTGCTATATCAATTGAACGAACAAAACCTTTTTTATTTTTAATCATTAATATTGTTTCAAGATAATTTTCAGCACTTTCGTGAATTTTCATATATCTGCACCTCATTTTAAGTTTTTTTAGTATAACATATATACAAGTAATTTTCAAGCAGGGGAAATAATATAAATTAATGTCGAGAATTTTTAAAATTCGGTATTGACAAACAAGTTAGTTGGTGCTAACATATATACGGTTAGAAAAAGCTAACCGCATCATTAACAAAGGAGTGTTATTATGATTCCGCTGACATTTGCAGATTTGGATAAAGAATTGATAATCAAAAAAATCGGTGGAAATCCGGAGGTAAGAGCTCACCTGGCAGATCTTGGATTTGTTGTTGGCGGAGCAATAACAGTGGTTTCTTCACTTGCCGGTAATTTAATAGTCAATGTTAAGGGTGCGAGAGTTGCTATCGGCGAAGCCATGGCAATGAAAATATTTGTTTAATTATACATAGGAAGGATACTGTTATGACTCTGAAAGAAGTTAAAGTCGGCAACACCTGCAAGGTAAAAAGAATTAACGGTGAAGGTGCTTTAAGACGCAGAATAATGGATATGGGAATTACCAAGGGTGTTGAGATTTATGTACGCAAGGTTGCACCTCTTGGTGACCCTGTTGAAATCACCGTTCGCAATTACGAATTATCACTTCGAAAGGCAGATGCCGAGTTAATCGAGGTTGAATAATTTTAAGGGATTTATCCCTTATTTTTTCAAAAACGAGTTAGTCAATACTAATTAAAATGTTGAAAGGAAATAAATTGTAATGGGAATTAAAATTGCACTTGCCGGCAACCCCAACTGCGGAAAAACTACCCTGTTCAATGCACTGACAGGTTCAAACCAGTATGTTGGTAACTGGCCCGGCGTAACTGTTGAAAAAAAAGAAGGCAAACTGAAAAAGCACAGTGATGTAATCATCACTGACCTGCCGGGTATTTATTCACTGTCACCTTACACAATTGAAGAAATTGTTGCAAGAGATTATTTGATTGATGAAAAGCCAAACGCTATACTCAACATTGTTGATGGCACAAATCTTGAGAGAAATCTTTATCTGACAACACAGCTTATTGAGCTTGGCATACCTGTAGTTATTGCTGTAAATATGATGGATGTTGTTAAAAAGAACGGCGATAAAATCAGAATTGATGAGCTTTCACGTCAGCTCGGCTGCAAGGTTGTTGAGATTTCGGCATTAAAAGGCACAGGCATTGCAGATGCTGCCAACGCTGCGATTGAGGCAGCTAACAGTCCTGCAAGCGTTCCGCAGCACAGCTTCAGCGGAGTTGTTGAGCACGCACTTGCACACATTGAAGAGGCTGCTGTTCACGATATGCCAGCATCCCAGCAGCGCTGGTATGCTGTTAAGATTTTTGAAGGCGATGAAAAGGTACTTGAAAAAATCAAGCTTGACTCCACAACCTTAAACCATATCAAAGAGGATATAGCAGCCGCAGAAACAGAGCTTGATGACGATGCTGAAAGCATTATCACTAATGAAAGATATGTGTACATTGCATCAATAATCAAGAGTGCTTACAAAAAAGCAAGTGCAAGCAAATTATCAACATCTGACAAAATTGATAAAATTGTTACTAACAGATGGCTCGGACTTCCGATATTCGCAATCATTATGTTCCTTGTTTACTATGTATCAATGTCAACAATCGGCGGTATGGCTACTGACTGGGTTAATGATGTTGTATTCGGCGCTGTTGAAGACGGAGGATGGATTCCTTCATTATTTGACAAGCTTCTCACATCAATCGGATGTGCAGACTGGCTTTATTCATTAGTTATTGATGGTATAGTTGCAGGTGTAGGTGCTGTTTTAGGCTTCGTTCCTCAAATCCTTGTTCTGTTCATTTTCCTTGCTTTCTTAGAGGGCTGCGGTTATATGAGCCGTGTAGCATTTGTAATGGACAGAATCTTCCGCAATTTCGGTTTATCAGGAAAATCATTCATCCCTATGCTTATCGGTACAGGCTGCGGTATACCCGGTGTTATGGCATCACGTACAATTGAAAATGAACGTGACCGCCGTATGACGGTTATGACAACAACATTTATACCATGCAGTGCTAAAATGCCTATTATCGGACTTATTGCGGGTGCCTGCTTCGGCGAATCAGGCTTAGTTGCAACATCAGCATATTTCATCGGTGTTGCTGCAATC
Source organism: Eubacterium sp. (assembly GCA_048365975.1). Taxonomy (GTDB): domain Bacteria; phylum Bacillota; class Clostridia; order Oscillospirales; family Acutalibacteraceae; genus Eubacterium_R. The sequence goes on along the minus strand of DBFOUY010000249.1, from coordinate 1,160 downwards.
ATTATTTCAGGCATTATGCTTAAAAAGACAAAAGCATTCTCAGGTGACCCTGCACCATTTGTAATGGAACTTCCTGCTTATCACCTTCCTACAGTAGGAACAGTGCTTCGCTCAATGTGGGAGCGTGGCTGGTCATTCATCAAAAAAGCAGGTACAATCATCGCTCTTTCAACAATCGTTATCTGGTTCTTACAGGCATTTAGCTTTGAAGGCGGTCTGCATATGACTGATGATATGGACTCATCAATTCTTTCATATATCGGTAAAGCATTTGCTTGGCTGTTTGTTCCTCTTGGCTGGGGCGGATGGAAAACTGCTGTTGCAACTGTCACAGGTCTTATTGCTAAAGAAAATGTTGTCAGCACCTTTGGTATTCTTTACAACTTCGCAGGCGAGCTTTCAGAAAACGGTGACGAAATCTGGGTTGCTTTTGCACAGAACCTTTCAGAGCTTTCAGGCGGTCACCCTGCTCTTGCTGCTTACTCCTTCCTTATTTTCAACCTTCTCTGTGCTCCTTGCTTTGCAGCAATCGGTGCAATCAAAAGAGAAATGAACAACGGCAAATGGACCTTATTTGCAATAGCATATCAGTGCGGTTTTGCTTATCTTGTTTCTCTTATCGTATTCCAGTTAGGCTGCCTGTTTGCAGGTGATGTAAACATTATCGGCTTAATTGCAGCAGTTATTGCTCTTGCAGGAATAATTTATATGCTTGTAAGAAAGAACAAATATGATGAAAACAAGCTTACTGTAAAAACAAAGGTTACTGCAAAAAAATAAAACGAGAGGTTAAAGATGTTAACTTTATTAAAAGCACATATCGGTACAATCGTTGTTCTGCTGATTTTAGTAGTTATAGTTGCACTTATCATCAAAAGCATCATCAAGGATAAAAAGGCAGGCAAAGGCTCTTGCGGCGGTGACTGCAGACACTGTCAGGCAGGCTGTATTCATAAAAACTAATTTCAGCATAATATAGAAAAATCCGTTGGTATTTGTTATAATTAATACCGACGGATTTGTTTTTATATGGAGGTCTTATGATTAAAACAGTTTTATTTGATTTGGACGATACGATTTTTGATTTTAAACTGAGCGAAAGCACGGCACTTTCAAAGACCTTGATTGAGCTTGGCGTTGAGCCAAATGACTATATAATC
>DBFOUY010000248.1:0-3426 GCA_048365975.1 Eubacterium sp. | reverse complement strand
TGTTCCAGTTTTTCTAAACTCATATTAGCACAGTGTATTTTCTTTGTCAATAGCAAACTTCAGTTTTTCTAAACTTTTTCTCAATAATTGTTGCATTTTTCTAAACGTTATACTATAATAACTAACATAGGGAGTTGATTTAATGCAGAAATTTCACGAGCGTTTAAAATATGCAATGGATTTAGGTGGGTTAACTCAGACAGATTTATGTCATAAAACAAAAATCCCAAAATCCGCAATGAGTCAATACATATCAGGTAAATTTAAACCGAAAGATGACCGAACATATTTAATTGCTAAGGCACTAAACGTTAATGAAGCATGGTTAATGGGATATGATGTTCCTATTAATAATAAGAAAACAAATAAGCCTACCAATAGCGATAGGCTTAATGAGTTTATTGAATTGTGTTCACTGCTTAGTGATGATGAGCTGGATATAGTTGAAACCTTAATTGATTCACTGCTCAGCAAACACGACAAAGAGGATTAACGTTTTCGTATTTTCTTAATTTCGTCAATCACCTGCTGCTGTTCGTTTGGTGATAGCCGCAGGAATTTATGTATCAATTTTACTTTTTCCTTTTGCAGCTCTAAGTTTGTTTTGTGTTTCATCATATAAAATCACTCCTTTGCCGAACAATCGTTCATATATATTTATAGCACAAATGTTTATGTTTGTCCATATGTTTTGGAGCAAAGTACCAAAAACAGGACAGATGCATAAATTCTTAAAAAATTTACATTTCTTGTGCCTTCATACATATAGTTACTAAAAAGTGGAAAGGTCACACAAACGTCTCATATGTGAGACGTTACCCTATTTTACTATATAATACAACTTGCTTGGTGCAACATTTAACGCATCAGCAATCATGCATAAAGTCAGCACAGTGGGATTGTATTGCTGATTCTCTATTCTGTTAATTGTTGCTCTGCTTACACCTGAAAGCTTTTCAAGCTTTCTCAGGCTCATCCCCTGCTCTGTTCTTATTTCATAGAGCTTATATACTATTTTCATAAAAAAATCACCCTTAGTATTTTTCAATACATTGGGTGAATTATTAGTTAACAATAAATTTTTTGTTACTTTTTCTATATTTTAGAACTATTATAATGAATACATTTATTTTAAGGAGAATATATTATGAAATTTTATCAAAAAACCTGGTTTATTATTCTGATGCTCTTTGTTTTACCGCCTGTTGGCATAATTCTTATGTGGACAGGCAAAAAGTTCAATAAGATTATCAGAATAATTTTGACTGTATTTTTCGCTTTTGCAACCCTGTTTCAGATACTTCTTTATTCTGTTGCTTTTGATGAAACTGAAAACGTTCCTGAAACAACAAGTAATATATCTGTTTCAACAACTGAAAGCAACAATATTTTAATGACAAGTAAATTAATAGAAGCACCTGTTATGAACGGATTCAGGACAGAAGAAATAGGAGGAACTTATGCATACATCAAATTAAGTGACAGCGACTTTGATAAATTAACACCGGATGATTATTATGAATTTGCTAAAAAAGTAGTTGACAATAGTGGTTATAATTGGGTTTCTGTTGTATCACAACGTGGTTATGGAGCTTGCTGGTCTCCTTTATATATAGGAACTTTGTCTTTTGGATTTTTGAATGATGACTATAGCATAGAAAAAACAGAGGAAATGTGGGAAATAAAAGATAATACCTATGTTCCGCTTGAAGATGAAACCAAAACAACATCTACTACAAAAAAGGTAACTACAACCGAAAAGACAACAAATACTACAACTAAAAAAGCTACATCAACTTCTACTCCAACCAAACAAATAACAACGACTAAAAAACAAACAACAACACAAAATGCACCTAAAGGTGATGGCAGAACTGTATATACAGCACCAACAGGAAAGCGTTATCACTTTGACCCTGATTGCGGAGGTAAAAACAGCAGTGCTACAACTCTTGATAACGCACTATCAAGGGGATTAACTCCATGTCAAAAGTGTGCCTACTAATTTAAAGTAAACGAAAAAGGTCCATCAGCTATTGCAGTAGCTGATAGACCATAGTAGTAGGATGTAATATAATCCCACCGAGCAATGAGATTATACCACATCCTGCCTGAAAAATCAAGCAGGGTATTTTTATACCCTTTTTTAAGCAGCACCTGCTGCAGAAATTGAAAGGAGTGATATAATCTATGGAAAAAGAGATGAAGAAACGCACACAGAAAGTCAAGAGCCGAGGCAACGGTGACGGAACATATTACAAAAATGAAAAGCGTAACTGCTGGGTCGGTCAGATAGTATATAACGGCAAGCGTATTACCAAATACGGCAAGACAAAAGCTGAGTGCAGAGATAAGCTTGAGGAGCATATTGAGAAGCTTAAAAACGGTGGATTCACTGACAGAAACAAAATAACTGTTCATGCTGTCCTTGAAATGCTGCTCGATGATGATATTAAGCTGAACATCATAAAAGAAACTACATACCGCCGAAGGCTTGAATGTATCAGGCTGATTGACCGATACGGACTTGGTGCAATGCAGATTCAGAATGTAACTGAGCTTGCAATAAAAGACTTTTTCAAGGAAATAACCTTTTACAGCAATTCACAGCTAAGCAAGGTGCATCAGGCACTTGGCAAGGCATTCGGTTATGCTTACAAAAAGAAGCTTATAGAAATTAATCCTATGGAGGATATAATCAAGCCTAAATCAAGCAAGGCTAACAAGAAAATATCAGCATTCACTGTTGAGGAGCAAAAGCGTTTTATAAGCATTCTCAATAATGAAGAAGCTGACAACCGCTATCGCTATCAGTTCCTGATTATGCTCTGCACAGGTATGCGTATGGGCGAGATTAATGCCCTCACCCTGAATGATATTAATTTCAACTTTAAAACCATTACAATAAACAAGACCATATCAAAGGATAAGGATGACAAGCCGATTTTAGGCAATGAAACTAAAACGGATGCAGGAATGCGTATTCTAACAATGACAGATACAACTGCAAATATATTTAATGAATACATTGACAAGTGCTATCAGGATAACCCTGACAAGCTGTTATTCTATGATTTCAAAAAGGATTCATACATTTCCACTAATCAGATAAACAGCTCATTCAAAAGGCTTATAGAGCGTTATGAAATTATACCTATGAAAACAGAAATACTGCCTATTTCCGAAAAGCACAGAAAATCATTAGCATATAAAAAATACACCTTTTACAAAAAGGTCGGTGATGATTTTGTACTGCTTGGCAAAGAGCCTCCGAGGGACTGGAGCAGGAATTTCAATAATTACTATTTTAAGAAAAAGGTCGGCGAAAAGGAATATAATCAGCATATGCTCCGCCATACCTTCGCAACACGCTGTATTGAGAATGGAGTTGACTATAAATCACTGCAGGAAATTCCTGCTCCAGTC
>DBFOUY010000247.1:0-2892 GCA_048365975.1 Eubacterium sp. | reverse complement strand
CTATAATGTATTTGAAAAACAGCTATGATACTGAGGATATTTTTCAGAATGTATTTTTAAAATATGCACTTTCAGATAAAGACTTTGAGTCTGCCGAATATGAAAAAGCCTGGATAATTCGTGTTACAATAAATGCCTGCAAGGATTTGAGCAGAAATTATTTCAGAAAAAATACTGTGCCCCTTGAGTCAGCCGAGCTAATTCCTGCTGAGGAAAAGGATAGTCTTGAATATGTTCGCAGTGCGGTTTTAAAACTGCCTAAAAAGTATAAGGATGTGGTCTATCTTTATTATTTTGAAAGATATAATGCTTTTGAAATAGCAGGAATAAGCGAAAATACTGTTTATACAAGACTGGCGAGGGCGAGAAAAATTCTGAAGGAAAAGCTGGGCGGTGATTTTGATGAATAAAATTAAATCTGCTTTTGAAGAAATAAAGGCTGATGATGCAATTAAGGAAAGAACCTTTAATGCAGTTATGGAAAAAGCAAATAAAAAAGTAAGATTTCCTTTAAAGCATGTAATTGCCGCTGTCAGTGCTGCGGTGATACTTACGGCATCACGAATGACTGCCTGGGCATATTGCTTTCAGCCTGTTGATTATGTGAGCGTTGACAGCTCGGTTAATGTTGAGCTTGGCATAAACCGCCTTGACAGAGTTGTAAGTGTTGAATGCTATGATGAGCCTGTGAGCACGGATTTAAAAATGAAAAAGTGTGATGAGGCAATAAGGCTTCTTGAGCTGTCGGAGAATGATAATGTTGAATACAACAGCAGTGAAACCGCAGAGGAGGCAAAGAGCCTCGGCTTAACCTGCGGTCAGTTCAAGGCATACTGTCAGGCTGTCGAAGCGGGAGCAGTGCTTGATGCTGATGAAATAAAAAATCTTTCTCCCTGTGAAATAAGAGAGCTGGCAGGAATAAAAGCTGACTGTGCACAGAGCCGTGATGAAAACACCACTGTCGGAAACACAAAGGGTGTAAAGCATCACGGCACTTCAAAAGCAAATGGTCACGGACATCACAGACGTAATAATAAATAATTCTTTTAAAGCGGACAGGGTAACTGTCCGCTTTTAGTTTATCATATTTGCATTTTTAAAACAACATTGTATTTTGCCGAGGGATGTTTTTGGGACAGTGTTTATACCACAGTTGATATTTCTGTGACAGTATGATAAAATAGCCTTGCGAGGTGTTTTTATGAAAAAATTGTGGACTGATAATTTAAGAAATATTGAGCCTTATGTTCCCGGAGAACAGAGCAGTGATAAAGATATAATTAAACTTAATGCTAATGAAAATCCTTATCCGCCGTCACCAAAGGTGCTTGAGGCTATGAAAAATTTTGACATAGCTGAACTGAAAAAATATCCGAATGCAAACGCAGCACCTCTCAAGCAGGCACTTGCTGATTATTATAATGTTGATATTAAGAATGTATTTGTGGGCAATGGCTCAGATGATGTAATTGCTATTGCATTTCAGGCACTTTTCAACAGTGAGCTTCCTATTGCTTATCCTGATCTGACATATAGCTTTTATCCTGTATGGTGCAGGCTTTTCGGTATTCCGTTTAAAACATATCCTGTTGATGATTCTTTCAGGATTAATCCTGAGGATTACAGAGAGCAAAACGGCGGTGTTGTTATTCCTAATCCTAATGCACCCACCTCAATCGGTGAGGGTTTGGATTTTGTCAGAAAGATTATGGAATATAATCAGGACAGTGTTGTTATTATTGATGAGGCATATGTGGATTTCGGCGGAGTGAGTAGTATTCCGCTTATAAACGAATATGAAAATCTGCTTGTTACAGGCACATTTTCAAAATCACGCTCAATGGCAGGCTTAAGAATAGGCTTTGCCATAGGCAGTGAAAGGCTTGTTTCTGTGCTGGAGGCTGTTAAAAATTCATATAATTCCTACACTGTTGACAGCCTTTCAATTGAAATGGGCAGGGCAAGCGTGCTTGATGATGAATACTTTAAGGCAACCTGCCAAAAGATAATAAACACAAGACAGCGTGTGGCTGATGAATTAAGGGCACTTGGCTTCAGCTTGCCTGACAGCTCTGCTAATTTTCTTTTTGTTACGCACGAGAAGCTGTCAATGAAGGAAATGTTTGAATATCTGAAAGAAAAAAAGGTATTTATCCGTTATTTTGCTGTTCCGAGAATTGACAATTATGTAAGAATAACCATAGGAACAGACGATGAAATGGATGTGCTTTTGAAGGGAATCAGGGGGTATATTGATTATGTCAAAGCATAAATTAAGTATTATATTTTTAGCAGTTATAAATATTGTCAGCTATGCAGCAGGTATTATGACACAGGTCAAGCTGATTACAAATGGTGATGTGACATCAATCATTCCCATAACCGTTGATATGACAGTTGACCAGATTCTGATGCTGAATTTTATGGCTGTATCATTTGTTTTAGCCTTAATAAGCCTTGTAACAGCATATCTTGTTGTTGATGTCAGATGCACCTTCGGCGAAATTATGTCAAACTGTGCGGCTGTATTTATGATAGTTCCGATACTTGTTTTATTTGCTGCGGTTTTCAATGCCGTGAATGCTCCTGTTATGATTGATAAAATTTCTATTGCAGCGGCTGCACTTGTTTATGTGCTGTTAAGTGCTGTTAATGTAGGATGTGTTCTTACTGTCAGAGAGGACGAAAAGCTTTAAAGTATGAAACCTGAATAGATTTTAAGTTCATTATATACTGAATAACTAAAATTAAAGCGTTGAGTATTTATGCTTAACGCTTCAGCCTGTCGAAAAAGGCACAGCATAAAGCTGTGCTTTTTGTTATAGATATGGTATAATGATATTGGGTGAAGAAAGTGATAGTAAAAGGACGAGAAAATCGAAATCAGATAGA